>JAURZK010000176.1 GCA_030653505.1 Rubrivivax sp. | reverse complement strand
TCCAGCAGCGCCGACGACGGGTCGCCGCGGAAGTCCATGCCCAGCTTGTCGATCTCGTCGAGCAGGAACAACGGGTTGCGCGTGCCGATCTTGCTCAGGCTTTGCAGCACCTTGCCCGGCATGCTGCCGATGTAGGTGCGGCGGTGGCCGCGGATCTCGGCCTCGTCGCGCATGCCGCCCAGCGCCATGCGCACGAACTTGCGGCCCGTGGCGCGTGCCACGCTCTGGCCGAGCGAGGTCTTGCCCACGCCCGGGGGTCCCACCAGGCACAGGATGGGCGCCTTGACCTTGTCGACACGCTGTTGCACGGCGAGGTATTCCAGGATGCGGTCCTTGACCTTTTCCAGGCCGAAGTGGTCCTCGTTCAGCACGTGCTCGGCGTTGGCCAGGTCGTGCTTGATCTTGGTCTTCTTGGCCCACGGCAGGTTGATCAGCGTGTCGATGAAGTTGCGCACCACCGTTGCTTCGGCGCTCATCGGCGACATGAGCTTGAGCTTCTTCAGCTCGCTCTCGGCCTTCTTGCGCGCTTCCTTGCTCATCTTGGCAGCGACGATCTTCTTCTCGAGTTCCTCGAGGTCGGCACCCTCCTCGCCATCACCCAGTTCCTTCTGGATGGCCTTGACCTGCTCGTTGAGGTAGTACTCGCGCTGGCTCTTTTCCATCTGGCGCTTGACGCGGCCACGGATGCGCTTTTCCACCTGCAGGATGTCGACCTCGTGTTCCAGCAGTTCGAGCAACTTCTCGAGCCGCTTGGCGACGCTGAAGAGGTCGAGCACGGCCTGCTTGGCCTCGAGTTTCAGCGGCAGGTGCGCGGCGATGGTGTCGGCCAGGCGGCCCGGGTCGTCGATGCCGGCGATGCTGGTCAGGATCTCGGGCGGGATCTTCTTGTTGAGCTTGACGTACTGGTCGAACTGCTGCGTCACGGCGCGGCGCAGGGCCTCGATCTCGGGCGTGGCGTCGGCCTCGGCCTGCACGGGCACGACCTCGCCAACGAAGTACTCGAGGTCTTCGGTGATGCGTGTGGTGTTGGCGCGTTGCACACCTTCGACCAGCACCTTCACGGTGCCGTCGGGCAGCTTCAGCATCTGCAGGATGGAACTGACGCAGCCGACGTCGAACATGTCGTCGGCCTTGGGCTCGTCCTTGCCGGCGGCCTTCTGCGCCACCAGCATGATCTGGCGGCCCTGCTCCATCGCGGCTTCCAGCGCCTTGATCGACTTCGGCCGGCCCACGAAGAGCGGAATGACCATGTGCGGAAAGACCACCACATCGCGCAGCGGCAACAGCGGCAGCGTGATCGGGTCGGCGGGGAGGATGGGATGTCCGGACATAGAGACCTCTCTTTCTCAAGCCCACGTGGGGCCCGAGAGCAGGAATGCAAGGCAGGTGCAGCGGCCGGGCGGGCCGGCGGCGTCCACCCTCAGGCGCTGGCCTTTTGCTCGCGGTAGACGAGCAGGGGCTTGGCGCCCTCTTCGACGATGTGGTCGTCGATCACCACCTTGGCCACGCCGTCGAGCGTGGGCAGGTCGAACATGGTGTCGATCAGCGAGTGCTCCAGGATGGAACGCAGGCCGCGGGCGCCGGTCTTGCGCGCCAGCGCCTTCTTCGCAATGGCGGTCAACGCCGAGGGCCGAATCTCGAGTTCGACGCCGTCCATCGCGAACAGCTTCTGGTATTGCTTGACGAGCGCGTTCTTCGGCTCGGTGAGGATCTGCACCATCGCCTCGACGGTCAGCTCGCCCAGCGTGGCCACCACCGGCAGGCGGCCGACGAGTTCGGGAATGAGGCCGAACTTGATCAGGTCTTCGGGTTCGGCGTGGCGGAAGATGTCGGCCGCGCGCTTGTCGGACTTGCTGTGCACGCTGGCCGCGAAGCCGATGCCCGACTTCTCGGTGCGGTTCTGGATGACCTTCTCGAGGCCGTCGAAGGCGCCACCGCAGATGAACAGGATGTTCGTCGTGTCGATCTGCAGGAAGTCCTGGTTCGGATGTTTGCGCCCGCCCTGCGGCGGCACGCTGGCCATCGTGCCTTCCACCAGCTTCAGCAACGCCTGCTGCACGCCTTCGCCCGAGACATCACGCGTGATGCTGGGGTTGTCGGCCTTGCGGCTGATCTTGTCGATCTCGTCGATGTAGACGATGCCGCGTTGCGCGCGCTCGACGTCGTAGTTGCAGTTCTGCAGCAGCTTCTGGATGATGTTCTCGACGTCCTCGCCCACGTAGCCGGCTTCGGTCAGCGTGGTGGCGTCGGCGATCACGAAAGGCACGTT
>JAURZK010000174.1 GCA_030653505.1 Rubrivivax sp. | reverse complement strand
GCTGCGCGGCGACAACGAGTGGATCACCATAGGCGCGCGCAGCAACGTGCAGGACGGCAGCGTGCTGCACACCGACATCGGCTCGCCGCTGACGCTGGGCGAGGACGTCACCGTCGGACACCAGGCCATGCTGCACGGCTGCACGGTGGGCGACGGCTCGCTCATCGGCATCCAGGCGGTGGTGCTGAACGGTGCCAGGATAGGTCGAAACTGCCTGGTGGGGGCCGGCGCGCTGGTCACCGAGGGCAAGACCTTCCCGGACAACACCCTCATCCTGGGCAGCCCGGCCAAGGCCGTGCGCGAGGTCTCGCCCGAGCAGCTGGCGGGCCTGCGCGGCAGCGCCCTGGGCTATGTGGCCAACGCCCAGCGGCACCGCACCCAACTGAAGAAGATCGCCTGATGAGCGTGCTGACCAAGTTCCTCTTCGAAGGCCTGCCGGTGCGCGGCATGCTGGTGCGCTTGACCGACAGCTGGCAGGAAGTGCTGCGCCGCCGCCAGACCGTCGGCGCACACGCGCCCGAGGTACGCGTGCTGCTGGGCGAAATGGCCGCGGCCGGTGTGCTGATGCAGGCCAACATCAAGTTCAACGGCGCGCTGGTGCTGCAGGTCTACGGTGACGGGCCGGTGAAGCTGGCCGTGGTCGAGGTGCAGCCCGACCTGGCGTTCCGAGCCACCGCCAAGGTGGTGGGCGAGGTGCCGGCGGGGGCCCAGCTCGAGGCGCTGCTGAACGTGCACGGCCAGGGCCGCTGCGCCATCACGCTCGACCCCAGGGACCGGCTGCCCGGCCAGCAGCCCTACCAGGGTGTCGTGCCCCTCCACGGCGACCACCGTGAACCGCTGCAGCAGGTGCAGCAGGTGCTGGAGCACTACATGCTGCAGAGCGAGCAGCTCGACACCCGCCTGGTGCTGGCCGCCAACGACGAAGTGGCCGCAGGGCTGCTGATCCAGCGCATGCCGGTGGCCGGCGAAGGCAACCTCGCGGGTGCGCCGGGAAGGCGCAACGAAGACGACATCGGCCTGAGCGAACACTTCAACCGCATCGCGCTGCTGGCCGCCACGCTGACGCGCGAGGAACTGCTGGCGCTGCCCGGCGAGCGCATCCTGCACCGCCTGTTCTGGGAGGAGACGCTGCGTGTCTTCGAACCCGCCACGCCACGCTTCGCGTGCACCTGCAGCCGCGAACGGGTGCGCAACATGCTGCGCGGCCTCGGCCGTGACGAGAGCGACGGCCTGATCGCCGAGCGCGGCGAGGTCGAGGTGGGCTGCGAGTTCTGCGGTCTGCTGTACCGCTTCGACGCCGTGGACGTGGGCGAGATGTTCACCCCCGGGCGCGACCAGCCGCCGGCGCGTGCGGGGGTGCAGTGATGCTCTACCTCGTGCTCAAGGCCGTGCACGTGCTGGCAGTGATGCTGTGGGTAGGCGGCATGGCCTTTGCGCACTACTTCCTGCGCCCGTCGCTGGCCACGCTCGCCCCGCCGCAACGGCTGACGCTGATGCGCGACGTGCTGCGGCGTTTCTTCGCGGCCGTGCTGGTGGCCACCGGACTCGTCGTCGCCAGCGGGCTGTGGATGATCGGCCGTGTCGCGAAGCAGGTCGTGCAGGGTGGCGGCAGCTTCAGCTGGCCGCTGGACTGGATCGTGATGACGGCGGTGGGGCTGTTGATGGTCGCCATCTTCGTTGTCATCCGTTTGCGCTTCCATCCTCGGCTGAGCCGTGCCGTCGATGCCTCGGACTGGCCCGCTGCCGGGGCCGTGTTGGTGGACATCCGGCGCTGGGTCGGCGTGAACCTGGTGCTGGGCGTGGCGCTGACCTTCTTCGTCATCGTGCACTGATCAGCGCGGCCGGCGCAGTGCCCGTTCGTATTCGGGCACGCAGCACTCGCAGGCCCAGCGACGCGGCCCGCTGCCCGGGCCCAGGCGGGTGAAGAGACCCCCGGCGGGGGTCTCGCCGGCCGACGCGCCGCGCGCGCGCAATAACGGTGCCGCAGCCGCCATCGCGTTGTCGAGCCGCGCCTGGCCGCTGCCGCCGACCACCGCGTAGGCGATGCCGTGCACGTCCATCATGTCCCGCAGCGCCTGGTCGACAGGCCCGCGCACCTGCGGGCCGTCGCGCTGGTGGCCGTCGGCCACCCAGGGCAGGTCCAGCGCGGTGAGCAGCGTGATGGCGACGCCGCGGTGCAGCGCCACGGCGCGCACGTCGAGCGAGCGGTCGCCAAAGACGAGGCGGCTGTAGACGGCGGTCATCAGCGCCGTGGTGTCGCAGACCACGATGTCGTGCGTTTCGGAGGCGGCCAGCACACGTTCGTGCTGGGCGCGCATGATGCTGGCCTGTTCATGCGCGAGCGGCGTGCGGCCGGCGTGGGCGCACCACTCGCGCAGCAGCTCTGGCACCCAGGCCACGCGCGTGTTCCGCTCCTGCGCCAGGCGCGCGGCCAGCGCGGCGGCCAGCGTCGTCTTGCCGGTGCTTTCGGCGCCGACGATGGCCATGCGCAGCGCCTCAGCCATGCCGCTGCGCCTCAGCCATGCCGCACCGCCAGGGCCCGCCATGCGCGCCAGCCCAGCACGGCCAGCAGCGTGAAGACGGCATAGAGCAGCACCGTCAGCCACAGCCCCTTGGTCGCGAAGAGCGCCACGCTGACGATGTTGACCGCAACCCACACCGGCCAGTTCTCGACGAACTTGCGCCCGAGCAGGATCTGCCCGGTGACGCTGGCCACCGTGGGCAGGGCATCGAAGTAGGGCACGTCGCTGTCGGTGACACGGGCCAGCAGCTGGCCCAGCAGCGGCCAGGCAGCCAGCGTGGCTGCGAAGGCCAGCCAACGCTGGTGCGCGGGCAGCGTGCGCACGCGCAGCGGGGCGCCTTCTCGCGTGGTGCCGCGCAGCCATTGCCACCAGCCCCAGCACGCGATGACGACGAAGAAGAGCTGCAGCGTGGCCTCGCCATAGAGTCTGCTGTCGGCGAAGAGCAGCGCGTAAAGCAGCGAACTGGCAATGGCCAGCGGCCACCCGATGACCTTCACGCGCAGGTTGGCCAGCACCATGGCCACGGCGAGCACGAAGGCCACGATCTCCAGCCACGTCACCGGGCTGCCCCAAAGCGTGAAGGCCGCGGCCAGCAGCGGCCGCGCGGCCTGCAGCAGCGCTTCCAGCACGGGCGGCTACTGGCGGGCGGTCACCTGGACGAGGATCTCGTCAGGCTTGACCATGCCGAGTTCGGCGCGCGCCTTCTCTTCCACCATCTCCAGGCCTTCGCGCAGGTCCACCACCTCGGCGGCCACACGCTGGTTGCGCGCGCGGGCCTCGTCGTTGGCCACACGCTGCTCGGCCAGCTGCTTGCGCAAGCCCATCACGTAGGGCAGGTTGCCCTTGCCGAACCAGAGGTCGCCCTGCACCACCACCAGCAGGGCGGCGAGGACGAGCGGGGTCCAGCGCATGGCGTGCCGTGGTACCTGTTTACTTCAGGTTGTAGAAGGCGCCGCGGCCCGGGTAGCTGGCGACGTCGCCCAGGTCTTCCTCGATGCGCAGCAGCTGGTTGTACTTGGCCATGCGGTCGCTGCGGCTGAGTGAACCGGTCTTGATCTGCCCGGCGTTGCTGCCCACCGCGATGTCGGCGATGGTGCTGTCTTCGGTCTCGCCGCTGCGGTGGCTGATGACGTTGGTCCAGCCGGCGCGCTTGGCCATCTCGATGGCAGCGAAGGTCTCGGTCAGCGTGCCGATCTGGTTGATCTTGATGAGAATGGAGTTCGCCACGCCTTCGCGGATGCCGCGCTCCAGGATCTTCGTGTTGGTGACGAAGAGGTCGTCGCCCACCAGCTGCACCTTCTTGCCCAGGCGGTCGTTGAGGATCTTCCAGCCCTCCCAGTCGCCCTCGTGCATGCCGTCCTCGATGCTGATGATCGGGTACTTGTCGACCCAGGTCGCCAGGATGTCGGTCCACTCGGCCGAGCTCAGCTGCAGGCCTTCGCCTTCGAGGTGGTAGCGCGCGCCGCTGTTGCCTTCGTCCTTGTAGAACTCGCTGGCCGCGCAGTCCAGGCCGATGGCGATCTGGTCACCGGCGTGGTAGCCGGCCTTGTCGATGGCTTCCAGGATGAGCTGGATGGCCGCCTCGTGGCTGGCCACGTTCGGCGCGAAGCCGCCTTCGTCGCCGACGCTGGTGGGCATGCCCTTGCTGTCGATGATCTTCTTCAGCGCGTGGAAGACCTCGGCGCCGTAGCGCAGGGCCTCGCGGAAGGTGGGCGCACCCACCGGAATGATCATGAACTCCTGCAGGTCGAGGTTGTTGTTGGCGTGCGCGCCGCCGTTGATGACGTTCATCATCGGCACCGGCAGACTCATGCGGCCCATGCCGCCGAAATAACGGTACAGCGGCAGGCCGGACTCTTCGGCCGCGGCGCGCGCCACGGCCATGCTCACGGCCAGCATCGAGTTGGCACCCAGGCGGCTCTTGTTGTCGGTGCCGTCGAGGTCGATCAGCGTCTTGTCGAGGAAGGCCTGCTCGGAAGCGTCCAGCCCCAGCACCGATTCGCTGATCTCGGTGTTGATGTGCTCCACCGCGCGCAGCACACCCTTGCCGCCGTAGCGCGCCTTGTCGCCGTCGCGCAGCTCGATGGCTTCGCGGCTGCCGGTGCTGGCCCCGGACGGGACAGCGGCGCGGCCCATGGTGCCGCTTTCCAGCAGCACGTCGCACTCGACGGTGGGGTTGCCGCGGCTGTCGAGGATCTCTCGGCCGACGATATCGACGATGGCGCTCATGCTTGTTCTCTCAGTGGTTTTCTGTATCGGTGCTTGCTGCGGCGCGGGCCTCAGCAGGAGAAGTCGTTTTCCAGCAAGGGCTGTTGCTTGACCACGCGGTCGAGCGCCAGCAGCTGTTCCAGCAACGCCTTCATGTGCTTCAGCGGCACGGCGTTGGGGCCGTCGCTCAGCGCATTGGCGGGGTCGGGGTGGGTTTCCATGAAGACACCGGCGACGCCGACGGCGATGGCGGCGCGCGCCAGCACGGGCACGAACTCGCGCTGGCCGCCGGAACTCGTGCCCTGGCCGCCGGGCAGCTGCACGCTGTGCGTCGCGTCGAAGACCACCGGCGCATTCGTCTCGCGCATGATGGCCAGGCTGCGCATGTCCGACACGAGGTTGTTGTAGCCGAAGCTCACGCCCCGTTCGCAGGCCATGAAGACGTCGTCGGGCAGGCCCTTCTCGCGCGCTGCGGCGCGGGCCTTGTCGATGACGTTCTTCATGTCGTGCGGGGCCAGGAACTGCCCCTTCTTGATGTTCACCGGCTTGCCGCATTGCGCCACGGCGCGGATGAAGTCGGTCTGCCGGCTCAGGAAGGCCGGGGTCTGCAGAACGTCGACGACGGCGGCCACTTGCGTGATCTGCGATTCGTCGTGCACGTCGGTCAGGATGGGCACGCCCAGTGAGCGCTTCACCTTGGCCAGGATCTCCAGCCCGCGTTCCATGCCCGGGCCGCGGAAGCTGGCACCGCTGCTGCGGTTGGCCTTGTCGTAGCTGCTCTTGAAGATGAAGGGGATGCCGAGCGCCGTGGTGATTTCCTTCAATCGCCCGGCCACGTCCATCTGCAGCTGTTCGCTCTCGACGACGCAGGGGCCGGCGATGAGGAAAAACGGGTGCGTGATGCCGACGTCGAAACCGCACAGCTTCATGCTGCCGCCTTCTGCTGCACGGCCCGTTCCGCGCCGTGCACCAGCGCGGCCTTCACATAGCTCGTGAACAGCGGGTGCCCGCCCCAGGGCGTGCTCTTGAACTCGGGGTGGAACTGCACGCCGACGAACCAGGGGTGCACCGTCTGTGGCAGCTCGACGATCTCGGTCAGCGTCTCGGTTTGCGTCAGCGCGCTGATCACGAGACCGGCCTGCTGCAGCTTGTCGAGGTAGTTGACGTTGGCTTCGTAGCGGTGGCGGTGGCGTTCGGTGACCACGGGCCCGTAGATCTGGTGCGCCAGGGTGCCGGGCTTGACGTCGCTGCTCTGCGCGCCCAGGCGCATGGTGCCGCCGAGGTCGGAACTGGCGCTGCGCTTCTGGATGCTGCCGTCGCGGTCCTGCCATTCCTCGATCAGCGCGATGACGGGGTGCGGGCAGGCGGGGTCGAACTCGGTGCTGTTGGCGCCGGGCAGGCCGGCGACGTGGCGCGCGTATTCGATGGTGGCCACCTGCATGCCCAGGCAGATGCCCAGGTAGGGCACGCCATGTTCACGCGCGTACTGCGCCGCGACGATCTTGCCTTCGATGCCGCGCTTGCCGAAGCCGCCAGGCACCAGGATGGCGTCGAACTTCGCCAGCTGCGCGGAAGTGGCCGGCGTCAGCGCCGTCAGCGACTCGGCGTCGACGTACTCGATCTCGACCTTGGCATGGTTGTGGATGCCCGCGTGCCGCAGCGCCTCGTTCAGGCTCTTGTAGCTGTCCGACAGGTCGGTGTATTTGCCACACATGCCGATCTTCACCGTCGTCAACGGGTGCTCGACCTCGTGCACCAGCGCGTCCCAGCGTTTCAGGTCGGCCGGGCGCGTGAGCAGCTGCAGCTTCATGCAGATCATTTCGTCCAGGCCCTGCTCGTGCAGCATGCGTGGCACCTTGTAGATGGTGTCCACATCCCACATGCTGATCACGCCGTGCGGCTGCACGTTCGTGAAGAGACTGATCTTCTCGCGTTCTTCGTCGGGGATGGCGCGGTCGGCACGGCACAGCAGCACGTCGGGCTGGATGCCGATCTCGCGCATCTTCTGCACCGTGTGCTGGGTCGGCTTGGTCTTCAGTTCACCGGCAGCGGCGATCCAGGGCACGTAGGTCAGGTGCACGAAGGCGCTGTTCAGCGGCCCGAGCTTCAGGCTCATCTGGCGCACCGCTTCCAGGACGGGCAGGCTCTCGATGTCGCCCACGGTGCCGCCGATCTCGACGATGGCCACGTCGACATCGGCCGCGCCGCGCTTGACGAATTCCTGGATCTCGTTGGTGACGTGCGGGATCACCTGCACCGTCTTGCCCAGGTAGTCGCCGCGGCGCTCCTTCTCGAGCACGCTCTTGTAGATCTGGCCGGTGGTGAAGTTGTTGGCCTTCTTCATGCGCGTCGTGATGAAGCGCTCGTAGTGGCCGAGGTCGAGGTCGGTCTCGGCACCGTCGTCGGTGACGAAAACCTCTCCGTGCTGGAAGGGGCTCATGGTCCCCGGGTCGACGTTGAGATAAGGGTCCAGCTTGATGAGGGTGACCTTCAGGCCACGCGACTCGAGGATGGCTGCCAGTGACGCCGCCGCAATGCCCTTGCCTAGAGAGGACACCACACCGCCGGTGACGAAGACGTACTTGGTCATTGCATGCAGCACGCCGCCTTGCGCGGATGCTGTGGTGGGAAATCGTGAGTATATCGGCCGGGTTCGCGCGCTCGTCGCTGGCGACGTTGCCCCGATGCCGGTCAGGGTGGCGTACGCGGCCTGCGCTAGCATCGGCCCGCTTGCACCAGGTGCCTGCCGCTCCCGTTGAAGGGCGGTGGGTTCAACGGGAAGCCGGTGAGTGCGTTCCCTGGCGAACGCACGACTCCGGCGCTGCCCCCGCAACGGTCAGCGAGGAGCGTGCTGCATCACGAGCCACTGGATCCCGCCTCGGGAACTGGGAAGGCGCAGCAGGCCCCCGGCACGGGTTCACCCCCGGCGTCGGCACTCGCGAGCCCGGATACCGGCCTGATGCATGGGAAGCCGGCGTTGCGGTGGGCGGCGCGGGGGTGGGTGCGGGCCGCGTGCGCGGGGCTGCGCCGCCTTCGTGTGCGCCTACGGCAGGGTCTGGCGTCATGAACGCTGGCCGCACGGGGTGTGCGGTCTGGAGGCCTGATGATTTCAACGCACTTTCGCGGCCTGACCCTGGCCGCTGCATGTTCCCTTCTCTTCCTCGGCGCGGTGGCGTCGGCGCAGACCACGGTGGTGGTCACCGGCACCCGTGAACCGCTGGCCAGCCAGCGCCTGGCCGCCGACGTGGCCGTGATCGACGCCGACACACTGCGTGGCAGCAGCGCCGATTCGCTGGCCGACCTGCTGCGGCGCGAGGCCGGCGTGCAGCTCTCGCGCAGCGGCGGCCCTGGCCAGAGTACCGGGCTCTTCCTGCGTGGCGCGGCATCGCAGCAGAGTGTGCTGCTGGTCGATGGCGTGCGCATCGGTTCGGCGACGCTGGGGTATGCGGCTGCCGAGGTGCTGGGGATGCAGCAGGCCGAGCGTGTGGAGGTGCTGCGCGGGCCGGGCAGCAGCCTGTACGGCGCCGACGCCGTGGGTGGCGTGGTGCAGGTCTTCACGAAGAGCGGCAGCGCCGGAACACAGGTCGAGGGCCGCGCTGCCATCGGCGGCTACGGCAGCCGCGAATTCTCGGGCGGCGTGCGCGGCGCGCAGGGCGGCTTCGACTATGCCGTGGGCCTGTCCAGTGAACGCAGCGACGGTGTCTCGGCGCTGCGGCCGGGCGACGCCTTCGGAAACTACAACCCCGACCGTGATGGCCACCGCCTGGACAGCGCGCAGCTGCGCCTGGGCTTCGGGCCCGCCGCCGGGCATCGGGTCGGCCTGCTGGTGCTGCGTTCGAAGCTGAATTCGCAGTACGACGCCAGCGAATACCTGCCGCCGACCTTCGCACCCGACAACGGCGCCGACTTCCGCACCCGCGTCGACACCGACGTTACGTCGCTGGACTGGCGCGGCGCTCTGGCGACCGGCTGGACTGGCAGCGCACGCGTCTCGCGCAGCGTCGACGACGCGCACAACGGTGGCAGCCAGATCGACGCCTACCGCACCACGCGCGAGCAGGTCGCGGCGCAGCTGGCCTGGCAGACGGGGCGTGTTGGCCAGCTCGTGCTGGCGCTGGAACGCGACGAGGACCGTGCGCGGTCCAGCAGCTACGGCGCGCCGGTGGTGCGCCGCAACGCCGCGGCGGTGGCCGAACTCACGGGCCACGCCGGCGCATGGGCCTGGCAGGCCGACGTGCGGCGTGATCACAGCAGCGACTTCGGCGGGGTGACCACCGGCCGCCTGGGCGGCACCTACGCGCCGGCCCCCGGCTGGCGGCTGCGCGTGCTGGCCGGCAGCACCTTCCGCGCGCCGAGCTTCAACGACCTGTACTTTCCCGACTACGGTGTCGCCACGCTGCAGCCCGAACGTGGGCAGAGCATGGAGGTGGGGCTCAACTGGCAGGGCGCCACAGGCACGGCCGCGGCCACGCTGTGGCGCAACCGCGTGCGTGAACTCGTCGGCTATCAGAGCGACGCCAGCTTGTGCCCGCCGGGCTACAGCTACGGCTGCGCCGCCAACGTCAACCGCGCGCGGCTGCAGGGGCTGACACTGAACGGCGCGCAGCGTCTGGGCGCCGCCTGGTCGCTGAAGGCGCAGATCGACTTCCTGGAGGCGCGCGACCAGGCCACGGGCGCGCGCCTGCCGCGCCGCGCCGCGCACCAGGCCACGCTGGGCGCGACCTGGACGCAGGCCGACTGGTCGGCATCGGCCAGCGTGCTGCGTGTGGGTGAACGCCCCGACGGCGGCAAGCGCCTGGCGGCCGAGACCACGCTCGACCTGGCGGCCAGCTGGCAGTTCGACACCGCATGGCAGCTGCAGGCCAAGCTGCTGAACGCTACCGACCGCGACGTCGAGCCGGTGCGCGACTACCAGGGCCTGGGGCGTCAGGCCTGGCTGGTGCTGCGGTATGCGTTGCGGCCTTGAGGTTTCGGCGGGATCCCGGCGCCCGGTGACAGGCGGGGCCTGGCGACGCCTGCTGCTGGCGCTGTGCGGCGCGCTGCTCGTGCACGCGGCGGCCGGCGCTGCGGGCTCGGCAGCGGCGCATGCCGGTGTCACCGTCACCGACGACCGCGGCCAGCAGCTCACGCTGCCGCGGCCGCCGCAGCGCATCGTTTCGCTGCTGCCGTCGCTGACCGAGACCGTCTGCGCACTGGGCGCCTGCGCGCGGCTGGTGGGCACCGACCGCCATTCGAACTGGCCGGCGTCGCTGCAGGGCCTGCCCAAGCTGGGTGGACTGGAGGACACGCAGGTCGAACGCCTGGTCGCGCTGAAGCCCGACCTGGTGCTGACGGCGGTTTCTTCGCGTGCCAACGACCGGCTGGAGGCGCTGGGCCTGCCGGTGCTGGCGCTGGAGCCGCAACACTGGGCCGGCACGCAGCGCGCCATCGTCGTGCTGGCGTCGGCGCTTGGCGACGCAGCGGCCGGGCCCGCGCTGGTGTCGCAGATCGAGGCGCGCGTCGCGGCGGCCGCGGCGCGTGTGCCGCAGGCGCTGCGCGGGCAGGCGGTGTACTTCGAGGTCGCAAGTTCACCCCATGCGGCGGGCGAGGCGTCCTTCCTGGGTGAATTGCTGGCGCGCCTGGGCCTGGCCAACATCGTGCCGGCGACGATGGGCCCGTTCCCGAAGCTGAACCCCGAGTTCGTGATCCGCAGCCAGCCGGCGGTGGTGATGGCCAGCGCCGCCGCGGTGGCCGAAATGCCCGGCCGTCCGGGCTGGAAGGCGCTGCGTGCGCTGCAGCGGGGGCAGGTCTGCGGCTTCGGCGCCGCGGCGATGGACGCCCTGGTGCGCCCGGGTCCGCGCCTGGGCGAAGCCGCCGAGGCGGTGGCCGACTGCCTGCAGTCGCTGGGCACAATCCGGCCATGAACGAGGCGCCACCCACCGCCGCTGAACTGCACGGCCCGCTGGCGCCTGTTGCGCGCGGCGGGCTGTCGGCAAGGCGCCTGGGCATGCTGCTGGTGGCGCTGGCACTCGCGCTGGTGGCGCTGGGGCTGGCGGCGGGGGCCGAGGGCTGGTCGCTGGCCTGGGGCGAAGACGCCGATCTCATCACTGCCATCCGCGCACCGCGCACGCTGGGGGCCCTGCTCGCCGGGGCGCTGCTGGGCCTGGCGGGTGCCCTGGCGCAGGGCCTGTTCCGCAACCCGCTGGCCGACCCCTACCTGCTGGGCAGTGCCGCCGGTGCCGGGCTGGGTGTGGTGCTGGTGCTGGCAGCGGGCGGCCTGCTGGGCGCCACCATGGGACTGGCGGCCGCCGGCGCGCTGCTGCGCCTGGGGCTGGTGGGGGCCGCCTTCGCCGGGGCGCTGCTGGGCATGATGCTGACGTTGCTGCTCGCGCGCGGCGCCGGCCGACCCATCGTGCTGCTGCTGGCGGGTGTGGTGGTTGGCGTGCTGCTGACCGCGCTGTCGGACCTGATCATCCTGCTCTCGCCCGAAGCGCTGCGCGGCAAGCAGGTTTTCCTGCTCGGCACCACCAGCTTCTTCGGCTGGGTCAGCGTCGGCACGCTGGCCGCCGCGCTGGTGCTGGTGCTGCCGCTGTCGCTGCTGCTGGCGCGGGCGCTCGACGCACTGGTGCTGGGTGAAGCCAGCGCAGCCAGCCTGGGCCTGCCGCTGCCGCGCCTGCGCCTGGCACTGGTGGTGCTGATGGCGCTGGCCACCGGCAGCGCAGTGGCGCAGGCCGGGCTCATCGCCTTCGTCGGGCTGGTCTCGCCGCACCTCGTGCGCCGGCTGGTGGTGGTTCGCCACGGGCCGCTGCTGGCGCTGTCGGCGCTGGCCGGTGGTGTGCTGCTGCTGGCCGCAGACGTGGCCGCGCGCAGCGTCGTCGCGCCGATGGAACTGCCCGTGGGGGTGCTCACCGCGGTGTTCGGCGGCGGCTACCTGCTCTTGCTGCTGCGCCAACGCTGGGCACGTTGATCGTGACATCGCCACCGCTGCGCGCCGAGGCCGTGACCCTGCGCCTGGGCGGCCGCGGCGTGGTCGATGGCGTCTCGCTGGCGCTGCACGGCGGCCAGTGGGCGGCCATCGTCGGCCCCAACGGCGCTGGCAAGAGCACGCTGCTGCAACTGCTGGCCGGGCTGCGGGATGCCGAGTCCGGCGGCGTGCAACTGCAAGGTCGCGCGCTGGCCGACTGGCCGGCACGCGAACGTGCCTGCCGCCTGGCCTGGCTGTCGCAGCAGGGCGAGGCCGACGGTGACATCGCCGTGCGCGACGTCGTGCGCCTGGGCCGCCTGCCGCGCCACGGCCTGCTGGGTGCCCCCGACGCCGGCGACGAAGCGGCCGTGGGCCGTGCGATGGCCGAGACCGAGACCACGGCGCTGGCCCACCGCCGCCTGGGCGAGCTTTCGGGCGGCGAGCGCCAGCGTGTGCTGCTGGCGCGTGCGCTGGCCGTCGAGGCGCCGGTGCTGCTGCTCGACGAACCCACCACCCACCTCGACGCGCCGCACCAGCGGGCGCTGCTGCGCAGCCTGGCCGCCCGCGCCCGCGACGGCGTGGCGGTGGCCGCGGTCATGCACGACGTGACGCTGGCGCTGGCCGCCGACCGCGTGCTGGTGATGGACCGCGGCATGCTGGTGGCCGACGGCGCCCCCGACGACGCGGCCCTGCGCGCGGCGCTGGTGGCGGTGTTCGACGCCGCCTTCAGCATCGAGGCCGTGGCCACCTCCGCCGGCCGGCGCTGGGCCGCGCTGCCGGCGCTCTGACGCCCCATTCAGCGCATCGAGCATGGGCCCGCAACGCATCGTCTGTCTGACCGAAGAGACCACCGAGTGGCTGTATCTGCTGGGTGAACAGGCGCGCATCGTCGGCATCAGCGGCTATACCGTGCGGCCGCGGCGGGCGCGCCACGAGAAGCCGCGGGTCAGTGCCTTCCTCGACGGCAAGATCGACCAGATCGTCGCGTTGCAGCCCGACCTCGTCATTGGCTTCTCCGACATGCAGGCCGCACTCGCCGACAAGCTGATACGCGCCGGCCTGAACGTCTTCATCACCAATCAGCGCAGCCTGGCGCAGATCTTCGACACGCTTCGCCTGGTGGCCGGCATCGTCGGCGCGCATGACCGAGCCGAGGCCTGGATCGCCGCCTGCCGGGCCGAACACGCCCGCATCGCCGCCGTGGCCGCCGGCTGGCCGCGCCGGCCGCGTGTCTACTTCGAGGAGTGGGACACGCCGATGATCAGCGCCATCCAGTGGGTGTCGCAGCTGATCACTCTCGCCGGCGGTGACGATGTGTTCCCTGAACTCGCGCTTCAGGCTGCCGGCCGCGACCGCGTGATCGCAGACGCGCTGGAGCTTTCGCGCCGAGCGCCCGACGTCATCGTCGGCAGCTGGTGCGGCAAGAAGTTCCGGCCCGAGAAGGTGGCCGCGCGACCCGGTTGGGCGACCATGCCGGCGGTGCGCGACGCGCAGCTTTTCGAGATCAAGAGCTGCGACATCCTGCAGCCCGGCCCTGCGGCGCTGACCGACGGCCTGGCACAGCTGCACCGCCACTTCGGCGCCTGGGCGGCGGCGCAAGTCCGCGCCTGATCCGCTGCAGCGGCGCTTCAGCGCGCGCCGACCGCCGTTCGTCGCAATGGCCTCGCGCCGCGGCCTGCGACGTACGACATTGCACACATCGCAGTGCCGTTCACCCAGGAGTCCACCATGTCACCCAGCCTCTTCCAGCGCGCCCTTTCACTGGCCCTGTCGGTGGTGTTCACCGTGGCCACGCTGGGCAGCATCCACCACCTCAGCCAGCCCGAAGCGCATGCCGAGCAGTGGGCGTCGCACACGGCGGTGCGCGCATGAAGGTGCTGATCTTCTTCGTCGGCTGGTGCCTGCTCTTCGTCCTGAACTGGCCCGTGGCCCTGCTGGCGCTGCTGCTGGCGCCGCTGGTGTGGTTGCTGTCGCTGCCGCTGCAGTTGATCGGCATCACGGTCGGCGCGGTCTTCGCGCTGCTGCGTGCGCTGCTGATGCTGCCGGCACGGCTGCTGGGGTACAGGGCTTAAGCAGGCGCTGAGCCGCCGCGTCTGGCGGCGGGCCTCTCGACCCGCTCAGCCGCGCAGGTGGCAGGCCACGAGGTGCCCCTCGGCCGTCTGCTTCAGCTGCGGCTTCTCGACATCACACAGCCCCTTCTGCGCGATCGGGCAGCGGGTGTGGAAGTGGCAGCCCGGCGGCGGGCGGATGGGGCTGGGCACGTCGCCCTGCAGCGGGATGCGCTTGCGCTTGACGCTGGGGTCGGGGATGGGCACGGCCGACAGCAGCGCTTCGGTGTAGGGGTGCTTGGGGTCGGTGTACAGCAGCTTGGCCGGCGCGATCTCGACGATGCGCCCGAGGTACATCACCGCCACGCGGTGGCTGATGTGTTCGACCACGCTGAGGTCGTGCGCGATGAAGACGTAGCTCAGCTTGAACTGCTCGCGCAGGTCTTCGAGCAGGTTGATGACCTGGGCCTGGATGGAGACGTCGAGTGCACTCACCGCCTCGTCGCAGACGATCAGCTTCGGGCTCACTGCGAGCGCACGCGCGATACCGATGCGCTGGCGCTGGCCGCCGCTGAATTCGTGCGGGAAGCGCCGCAGGTGGTCGGCGCTCAGGCCCACGGTTTCCAGCAGGTGCACGATGCGGTCTTCGTACTCGTGCGCGGTCTTCGTCAGCTTGTGGATGGTCAGTGCCTCGCCGACGATGGCGCCCACCGTCATGCGCGGGTTCAGGCTCGCATACGGATCCTGGAAGATGATCTGCATGTCGCGCGCCAATGCACGAAGCGCGGTCTTGTCGGCGCCGGTGACGCTCCTGCCCTCGAACCACACCTGGCCCGAGGTGGGCTCGATCAGGCGCAGGATGCAGCGCCCCGTGGTGCTCTTGCCGCAACCCGATTCACCCACCACACCCAGGGTCTCGCCGGCGGCAAGCTCGAAGCTGACGCCGTCGACGGCATGCACGTGGTCGACCACGCGGCCGAGCAGGCCGCCCTTGATCGGGAACTGCTTGACGAGGTTCTCAACCTTCAACAAGGGCGCGGTCGTCGTTGCGGCGTTCACGGCGTGCTTTCCAGGATGCAGGCCACCTTGTGGCCATTGCCGATGTCGCGCAGCGGCGGTGTCTCGGCCGTGCACGCCGGGCTGACATAGCGGCAGCGCGCAGCGAAGCGGCAACCCACGGGCAGGCCGCCGCTCAGCGGCGCCACCAGCTTGGGTACGGTGCCGGCAATCGCTTCCAGCCGCACCTTGTGCGTGGCCGCCATGTCGATGCGCGGGATGCTGCGGATGAGGCCCTGGGTGTAAGGGTGGCGCGGGTGCGCGAAGAGTTCCTCCACCGGCGCCTCCTCGACCACCTTGCCGGCGTACATCACCACCACTCGCTGCGCCACCTCGGCCACGACGCCCATCGCGTGCGTGATGAGCATCACCGCCATGCCGAGCTCACTCTTCAGCTCGGCAATCAGGTCGAGGATCTGCGCCTGGATGGTGACGTCCAGCGCCGTGGTCGGTTCGTCGGCGATGAGCAGCTTGGGGTTGCAGGCCAGTGCGATGGCGATCATCACGCGCTGGCGCATGCCGCCGCTGAACTGGTGCGGGTAGTCGCGCACGCGCTGCTCGGGCGTGGGGATGTGCACACGGCGCAGCATCTCCACCGCGCGGTTCATCGCTTCCTTCTTCGACAGGCCCTCGTGCAGACGCACGCTCTCGGCGATCTGGTCGCCGACGGTGTAGACCGGGTTGAGCGAGGTCATCGGCTCCTGGAAGATGATCGCGATCTCCTTGGCGCGGATCTTCTGCATCTCCGACGCCGGCAGCGGCACCAGGTCGCGCCCGCGCCACAGCACTTCGCCGGCGACGATCTTGCCCGGCGGCATGTCGATGAGCTTGAGCACCGTCTTGGCCGTGACGCTCTTGCCGCAGCCCGACTCGCCCACCACGCACAGCGTCTCGCCGGCGTCGATCTGCATGTCGACGCCGTCCACCGCATGCAGCCAGCCGTCCTCGGTCTTGAAGTGGGTCGTCAGGCCCTTGATCTCGAGCAGGGCCATTACAGGACCCGCCTCGGGTCGAGCGCGTCGCGCAGGCCGTCGCCGATGAAGTTGATGGTCAGCACCGTGAGGAAGATCGCGCCGCCGGGGAACAGCGCCCAGTGCGGTGCAATGTCGAGATAGTCCTTGCTGTCGAAGAGGATGCGGCCCCAGGTCGGAATGTCGGGCGGGAAGCCCAGGCCCAGGAAGGACAGCGTCGACTCGGCAAGGATGGCCGCCGCGATGTCGATGGTGCCGGCCACGATCACCGGGCCCAGCGAATTGGGCAGGATGTGCCGCACCACCTGGCGCGAGGTGGAGGCACCCAGCGCACGCGCGGCCTCGACGAACTCCTTCTCGCGCAGGCTGAAGAACTGCGCGCGCACCAGCCGCGCCACCGGCATCCAGCGGAACAGGCCGATGACGAAGACGATGAGCAGGAAGACACCCACCTCGGGTCCGAACAGGCCCTTGAGCGTGTCGCGGAAAAGGTAGATCAGCAGCAGCAGCAGCGGCAGCTGCGGCAGGCTGAGGAAGAGGTCGGTCAGCCACATCAGCGCGGCGTCGATGCTGCCGCGCGAGATGCCGGCCAGCGCGCCGATCAGCACGCCCACCACCACCGCCATCAGCATCGCCGCCAGGCCTACGGCCAGCGAGATGCGGCCGCCGTAGAGCACCCGCGCGAAGATGTCCTGCCCGAGGTCGTCGGTGCCCATCGGGTGTTTCCAGCTCGGCGTGGCCAGGCGGGCGGTGAAGTCGATGTCGTTGATCGGCACCGTCCAGACCATGGGGCCGAAGATCAGCAGCGCCACCATCATGAGCAGGATGACGAGGCTGGCCATCGCCATGCGGTGGCGGGCGAAGCGCTGCCAGGTCTCGCGGGCGGGCGAGACCGCGGGTCGGCGCTTGGTCACCTCAGCCGTGCCGGCCGCGTTGGCGCCTGCCGGCGCCAACCCTTCGCCAGGCGTGAGGCCCTGCGCAGGCAGGCCCTCACGTCCAGGCTCAGCGGTAACTGATGCGGGGGTCGAGCCAGCCATACAGCAAGTCGGCAATCAGGTTGAAGGCGATCACGAGGATCGAGAAGACGAAGGTCACGCCCATGATCACGGGCGTGTCGTTGCGCAGGATGGCGTCGATGAGCAGCGAGCCGATGCCCGGCACGCGGAAGATCTGCTCGGTGACGATGGCGCCGCCGAACACCGCGGGCATCTGCAGCGCCACCAGCGTGACGACGGGGATGAGCGCGTTGCGCACCACGTGTTTGAGGATCACCACACGTTCGGTCAGGCCCTTGCTGCGGGCGGTGGTCACGTAGTCGAGCCGCACCACGTCGAGCACGGCCGAGCGCACGTAGCGTGTCCAGGTCGCCCCCTGGAACAGGCCCAGCACCATCACCGGCATCAGCGACTGCTTGATCTGCAGCCACCACCACTCCCAGCCGGTGGCCGAGATGTCGGCGCGGTACACGAAAGGCAGCCAGTCGAGCGTGATCGAGAACAGCAGGATGAAGAGCAGCCCGGTGAAGAAGGTGGGCAGCGAAAACCCGATGAAGGCGATGGTGCTGGCGATGCGGTCGAACCACGAATAGGGGCGCACCGCCGAGATGATGCCCACCGGCAGCGCCACCAGCAGCGCCACGATCTGCGACGCGCCGATGACGGCCACGGTGACCGGCACCCGCTGCAGGATCAAGGTGTCGACGTCGATGCGGCTGACGAAGGAGTAACCCCAGTCGCCCTGGATCATGGCCCCGAACCAGTTGAAGTAGCGCTGCCACACCGGGTCGTCGAGGCCGAACTTGGCGCGCAGCGCCATGCGCACCTCGGCCGGAATGGCCGGGTTGCTGGCCAGCTCCTCGAAGGGGTCGCCCGGCGCCAGTGCCAGCACCGTGAAGAGCACGACGCTGATGCCCAGCAGGCTGGGTATGGCCAGCAACAGCCGGCGCAGGATGTACTGCCCCAAAGGTGGTCCTCAGGTAGAGGGAAGGATCAGCGAAAGGGGCAGGGCGGCGCTTGCCGCCCTGCAGGGGTCGCGGGTCGGGGCGGTCAGGCTTCCCTGTACCAGTGCGGCAGCGCCCACATGTCGTTGTCCCAGCCCGAAAGCGGTGCCGACAGCTTGGTGGCCACGCCGGCCACGCGCGGGCGGTAGACCACCGGGACGATGTGGCCGTCGTTGATGACCAGGTCGTTGAGCCTGATGAACATCGCCGCGCGCTTGACGGGGTCGAGTTCACCCTGGGCGGCGCGGAAGGTCTTGTCGTACTCGTCGTTCTTCCAGCGCGAGATGTTGCGGCCCGCCCACTTGTTGGCCTTGGTCGCCACTTCCCAGGAGGCGTACTGCTCCATGAACACCTGCGGGTCAGGCATCGTCATGGTCGTCGTGTACATCTGGATGTCGGCGTAGAACTTCGGGTAGGTGTCGGGGTTGGCGAAGTCGGTCGAGAAGAAGACCGAGCCCGTCACCGACTTCAGCTCGAGGTCGATGCCGGCCTTCTGCGCCGCCTGCTTGACGATCTGCTGCGTCTTCTGGCGCGGCGCGTTGATCGAGGTCTGGTACAGGAACTTCAGCTTGACGTTGCCCTTTTCGCGCACGCCGCCGGCGCCGCGTTTCCAGCCCGCCGCTTCCAGCACCTGGTTGGCCTTCTCGACGTTGAACTCGAACTTGGTGTTCGGGCTCTTGTAGCGCGGCGGGTTGTTCAGGAAGTTGGCGGTGGCCACGCCGGTGCGGCCGTAGATGAAGTCCTGGATGCCCTGGCGGTCGACCAGCAGCCCCATCGCCTGGCGCACCGCCGGGTCGGTGAAGGCCGGGTGCTTGGTGCTGGCGTGCGAGCGTTCGCCGTCGATCTCGGTGTTCGGGTCGGTCGGGTTGAGCTGGATGAACTCGATGTTGCCGCCTGCGGTGATAAAGGCGCGGCCCTTGCCGCCGGCTTCCAGGCGCTTGAGGATCTCGTCCTCGACCTGCAGGTTCCAGGCGAAGTCGTACTCGCCGGTCTGCAGCACCGCGCGCGCGGCAGAGACGGCGTCGCCGCCACCCTTCATCTCGAAGCTGTCGAAATGCGGGCGGTTGGCGATGTGGTAGTTGTTGTTGATCTCGCCGCGCACGATGTCGCCCGGCTTGAAGTCGACGAACTTGTAGGGGCCCGTGCCCACCGGCTTGAGGTTGGTCGGCGCCTCGCGCGACTTGGCGCCGGCGTAGTCGGCGAAAAGGTGCCTGGGCAGGATCATGCCCACCGTGCCGACGAAGGCCTCGGCCCAGAAGGGCGTGGGCTTGTTGAAGGTGATCTTGACGGTGTGCGAGTCGACCTTGTCGACCTTGATGTCGCGGTAGGTGGCGATGTTGACGGTGGACGAGGCCGGGTCCCTGCAATACTCCCAATTGAAGACCACGTCGTCGGCGGTGAAGGGTTTGCCGTCGTGCCAGGTGACGCCGCGCTTGAGCTTCCACGTGACGCTGCGGCCATCGGCGGCCAGGCTGCCGTTCTCGCGCGAGGGCACCTCGGCGGCCAGCACGGGCACCAGGTTGCCGTCGGCGTCCCAGGCAGCCAGCGGCTCGTAGAAGATGCGCGAGCCTTCCTGGTCCTTCGTGCCGCTGGCGAAGTGCGGGTTCAGCAACGTGGCGCCCTGCCACCAAAGCACCTTCAGTGCGCCGCCGCCGCCGCGTTTCGTGGGCTTGTAGGGGATGGCGGTCTGCGCCTGCGCGATGCCGGCGTGCATCAGCATCATCGAGGCCATGGGGGCGGTGAGCCCCAGGCCCACCATCTGCTGGATGAAGCTGCGCCGGGGCAGCGCGCCGCGGCGGACATCTTCGATCAGGTGGCGCAGTTCACGTTCTTGCATCGCTTCTCTCCTGGCGTCGGCCGGGTCGGCCCGGTTGGGGTAAGGCTGTCGGTGTGTGCACGGCGGCAGCAGCCGCGCCGCATACTAGCGGTTGCCCCGGCGGCGGCCATCGGGGTCGGCCCGGACGGGTTGCGCAGCGGGCTTCAGGCATCGCGGTACCAGTCGCGTACGAAGGCCAGGTCGCTAGCCCAGCCCGACACCGGCGCCTGCAGCCGGCCGGCCACCGCCGCCACGCTCTTGCGGTGGATCAGCGGCAGCACCGCGCGCTGCTGCACCACCAGGTCGTTCATCTGCAGGAAGAGGGCGGTGCGCCTGACGGGGTCGAGTTCGACCTCGGTCTCGCGGAAGGCGCGGTCGTAGGCGGCATTGCGCCAGCGCGAGAGATTGATGCCCGACCACTTGTTGGCCTTGGTCGCCGCCTCCCACGAGGCGAAGCGCAGCATCGGGCGTGTCGGGTCGACGGTGCCGGCGGCGGTGAACATCTGCAGGTCGGCCTGGAACTTGCCGTAGGTGTCGGGGTTGCCGGCGTCAGTGGAGAAGAAGACCGAACCGACCACTGCCTTGACCTCGATCGCGACGCCCGCTTTCAGCGCCGCCTGCTTGATCAGCGCCTGCGTCTTCTGGCGCGGCGCGTTGATGGAGGTCTGGAACAGGAACTTCAGCTGCCGGCCGCCCTTCTCGCGGATGCCGCCGGCGCCCGGTTTCCAGCCCGCGGCGTCCAGCAGCGCGGCGGCCTTGGCGGGGTTGAACTCCCAGGCCGTGTTCGGGCTGCGGTAGCGCGGCGGGTTGTTGAGGTAGTTGGCGGTGGCCACGCCGGCGCGGCCGTAGATGAACTTCTCGATCGACGCCTTGTCGACCAGCAGCGCCAGCGCGTCGCGCACGGCGAAGTCGCTCAGCACCGGGTGCGGCGCCTTCAGGCTCGACCGTTCGCCGTCGACTTCGCGTTGCGGGTCGGTGAAGTTGAAGATGACGAACTCAAGGTCGGCGCCGCCGCTGTAGACGGCGCGGCCCTTGCCGCCGGCTTCCATGCGGCGCACCAGTTCGTCCTCGACCTGGATGTTCCAGGCGAAGTCGAACTCGCCCGTCTGCAGCACGGCACGCGCCGCACTCACGGCATCGCCGCCGCCCTTCATCTCGACGTTGTCGAAGTGCGGGCGATTGGCCCCGTGATATGTGGGGTTGAGTGTGCCGCGCACCAGGTCGCCGGGTTTGAACTCGACGCAACGGTAGGGCCCCGTGCCCACCGGCTTGAAGTTGTTCGGTGCGTCGCGCGACTTCGCACCGGTGTAAGGCGCAAACAGGTGGCGCGGCAGGATCTCGCCGCCGGCGCCGACGAAGGTGCTGGCCCAGAAGGGCGTGGGCTGCCCGAAGGTGATACGCACCGTGTGGCTGTCGACCTTCTCGACCACCCGGTCGGTGTAGTAGCCGATGCTGACGGCGGCGGTGGCCGGGTTGCTGGCGTACTGCCAGGTGAACACCACGTCGTCGGCGGTGAAGGGCTGGCCGTCGTGCCAGGTGACGCCGCGCTTGAGTTTCCAGGTCACGCTGCGCCCGTCGGCGGCCACGCCGCCGTTGTCTCGGCTGGGCAGTTCAGCGGCCAGCGAGGGCACGAGACGGCCCTCGTCGTCCCAGTCGGCCAGCGTCTCGTAGAAGAGGCGGGCGCCGTCGAGGTCTTTCTGGCCGGTGGCGAAGTGTGGGTTCAGCAGTGTCGGCCCCTGCCACCACAGCAGGCGCAGCAGGCCGCCGCCGCCGCGGCGCGTGGGCCGGTAGGTCGCAGGCCCGGGCTGGGCGGCGGCCACGCCGGCGTGCATCAGCAGCATGCCGGCCAGTGGCGCGCCCACGCCCAGCGCCGCCATCTGCCGGACGAAGGCACGCCGCGGCAGCACGCCTTCGCGCACCGCGGCCAACCGTTCACGCAAGTCCTGCTCGTGCAAGTCAAGGCCTCTCTCGATGCACCCCGCGGGCTGCACGGCTTGTGCTGCCCGTGCCGTGGTTAGCAAGGAGCCTGCCACGTGTGCCCGGCGCACATCATCGCCGAGAGATACTCGACCCCATGATCGAAAACGTCATCTCGATATCCGGCCCGCTGGGTTTGCCGAGTCGGCCGCTGGTGCTGGACTCGCCCCATTCCGGCTATGCCATGCCGCCCGACTTCGGCGCCGCGCTGTCCGAGGCCGACCTGCGCGACGGCGAAGACTGCTACATCGACGAACTCTGGGCGCCCGCCGCCACGCTGGGCATCCCCTTGCTGGCAGCGCAGTTCCCGCGCACCTACATCGACGCCAACCGCCATGCCGCCGACATCGACCCCGACCTGCTGGACGAGCCCTGGCCCGGCGATGTGCAGGCCAGCGGCAAGGCGCGCATCGGCAAGGCGCTGGTGTGGCGCACGCTGGACGACGGCCGCCCCATCTATACGCGGTCGCTGGCGGTGGCCGAGGTGCAGCACCGCATCAGCCACTACCACCGGCCCTACCACCAGGCGCTGCAGTGGCTGCTGGACGCGGCACATGCGCGCTTCGGCGTCGTGCACCACATCAACTGCCATTCGATGAACGCGGTGAGCGGCAAGATGGGCGAAGGCGGCGCCGGCGTGGCACGCGCCGACATCGTGCTCGGCGACCGCGACGGCACCAGCTGCGAGCCCGTTTTCACCGCTTTCGTGCGCGAGGTGCTGGCCGGTTTCGGCTACGACGTGAAGGTCAACGACCCCTTCAAGGGCGTGGAACTGGTGCGTGCCTACGCCGACCCCGCCGCCGGACGCCACAGCCTGCAGCTGGAAGTCAACAAGCGCCTGTACATGGACAGCACCACGCTGGTGAAGACCGATGGCTTCGACAAGCTGCAGCAGCACCTGATGCAGTTGCTGGCCGCCGTGCACCAGCAGTTCCACGCCCACCTCAGCCCCACGCCCGACCCTGCCTGACCATGCCTGACCGCACGCCTCCCGTCGAACTGCAAGCCCCCGACCTCACACCCTGGCAGGAGGGCGGCAGCGTCGTGCCCTGGGTGCATGTGTTCGAGGCCCCCGATCCCGGCCCGAAGGTGATGGTGCAGGCGCTGACGCACGGCAACGAGATCTGCGGCGCCATCGCGCTGGACTGGCTGCTGCAGCAGGTGCGGCAAGGCTGGCGGCCGCGGCGCGGGCAGCTCACGCTGGCCTTCGCCAACGTCGACGCCTACCAGCGCTTCGACCCCGCCAACCCCTTCGCCTCGCGCTGCGTCGACGAGGACTACAACCGCGTCTGGGCCGACGAGACGCTGTTCGGCCCGCGCGACTCGGTGGAACTGCGCCGCGCGCGTCTGCTGCGCCCCTTTGTCGACGAGGCCGAACTGCTGCTGGACATCCACAGCATGAGCGAAGCGTGCCGCCCGCTGATGGTGTGCGGTACGGTCGACAAGAACGCGGCCTTTGCGCGAGAACTCGGCGTGCCGGCCGACCTGCTCGTCGACACGGGCCACGCCGCCGGGCTGCGCATGGTCGACCGCGGCGCCTTCGCCGACCCGGCGAGCCCACGGCGTGCCCTGCTCGTCGAGTGCGGCCAGCACTGGGAGACGGCCGCAGCCGAGGTGGCCATCGACACGTTGGTGCGTTTCCTCGGCCTCACCGGCCTGGCCGACGCGGCGTGGGTGCAGGCCCATGCCCGCCTGCCGCTGCCGCCCGCGCAGCACCTGGTGCGCGTGACCGAGGCCGTGGTGGCGCGCAGCACCGCGCTGCGCTTCCTGGTGCCCACCGTGGGGCTGTCCGTCATCCCGAAGGCCGGCACGCCCATCGTGCAGGATGGCGATCAGGTCTGGGTCACGCCCTACGACGACACCGTGCTGGTGATGCCCGGCACGCGCAACCTCAAGCCTGGCGGCACCGCGGTGCGGCTGGGGCGGTACGAGAGCTGATCGCGCCGCGGGCGTTCAGACGATGCGGTCGCTGGGCCGCGTGATCTTGCGCATGGCCTCGTAGCGTTCGCTCTTCACCATCAGCGGGTGCGTGGCGTCGCCGCCGTCCCAGCGCGGGTCGTCGATGCTCTCGAAGACCTCGCGCAGTCGCTGGCCCCAGGTGCTGTGGATCATCTGGAAGTAGGGGTTGCGGTCGTCGATGCAGGCGTGGTCTTCGCTGGCGTAGCTGCCTTCGCGGTAGACCAGCAGGTCCAGCGGCAGGCCGACGCTGAGGTTGGACTTCAACGTGCTGTCCATCGACACCAGCGCGCACTTGGCGGCTTCGTCCAGCGCGGTGGCGGGTGTCAGCACGCGGTCCAGTATCGGTTTGCCGTACTTGCTTTCACCGACCTGGAAGAAGCAGGTCTCGCGCGTGGCCTCGATGAAGTTGCCCGCCGAATAGACGAGGAAGAGGCGCATCGCCTCGCCCTTGATCTGGCCGCCGAAGATCATGCTGGCGTTGAAGTCCACGCCGGTGGCCTTCAGCGCTGCGCCGTCCTGCCCGTGTACCCGGCGCACCGCAGCGCCCAGCACCCGCGTGGCGTCGAACATGCTCTTGGCGTTCCAGATCGTCAGCCCGGCCTCGGTGCCGTTGTCGAGCTTTTCCACCTGCAGCAGTTCACGCACGCTCTGGCTGATGCTGAGGTTGCCGGCCGACAGCATGACCATGAGACGTTCGCCGGGCTGCTCGTAGATCATCATCTTGCGGAAGGTGCTGATCGCATCCAGGCCCGCGTTGGTGCGCGAATCTGACATGAAGACGAGGCCGGCGTTGAGGCGGATGCCGACGCAGTAGGTCATGGTGGGGTCGGGGCTGTGGCTGGCCGGCAAGGGTATCAGGACGGTGGCCGCCCGCCGCCGACCGTCCGGCCGCCCTGAGCTTCGGGCTTGCGGCGACGTCGGCATGCCCCTCAGAATCAAGTTCTTACAAGTGAAATGCCGGGAGTTTGCGGGCATGTTGCAGAGCCAGGGTTCCGCCACGGCCCCGACAGTGCTGCCGCGGGCACGGTGCGCCATCGTCGTGGTCGACGTCGTCGAATCGGTGCGCCTGATGCAGGACGACGAGGAAGGCTTCATTGGCTGCTGGCTGGGATTTGTCGACGTCGTGAGGCAGCAGGTGCTGCCGCGTTTCGAAGGCCGGCTGGTGAAGAGCCTGGGCGATGGCATGCTGCTGGTGTTCGACAGCGTCGCAGACGCCGCGCACGCTGCGCTCGAGATGCACGACCAGGTGGCCCGCTGCGGGTTATCCGGTGGCGCTGCGCTGCAGCTGCGTTGCGGCATGCACGTGGCCGAGGTGGTGGTCGGTGAACACGACATCTTCGGTGCCGGTGTCAACCTCGGGGCGCGGCTGGCAACGCTTGCCGGCCCGGGTCAGACGGTGGTGTCGACCGCGGTGCGCGACGAACTGGTGGCCGGCCTGGACGCCGAACTCGATGACCTCGGCGAGTGCTACGTCAAGCACCTGGAAGCGCCGGTGCGGGCCTTCCGCTTGGCGCCTGCGCCCGGTGTGCAGGTCGCCGCTCCCGCCCGTGCCGCGTCGGCAGGCGCCGGGGCCTGCGCCGAATTGCGTGCGATGGTGGCCGTGCTGCCCTTCCGCCGCCTTGCCGACGCCGACGCCGACACCGACGCCGCAGGCCCGCTGGGCGACTGGATTGCCGAAGGCAGCACGGTGCTGCTCAGCCGCGCGCCGACGCTGCGTGTCGTCTCGCACCTGTCTACCGCCGTCTTCCGCACGCGGCGCCTGCCGCTGCCCGAGATGGCGGCCCGGCTGGGCGCCGACTACGTGCTCAGCGGCAACTATGTCGCCGAAGGCGATCGCGTGAACCTGCTGGCCGAACTGGCCGAGGCGCGCAGCGGCGAGGTGGTGTGGGCCGAACACCTGGCCACATTGCTGGCCGACCTGCTGTCCCCGGACAGCCAGGCCTTCGCCGCCCTGGTGGCGGGGGTGCAGGGCGCGGTGATGCTCAACGAGCTGTCGCGCTCGACGCTGCAGGCGCCGCCCAGCCTGAGGAGTTACTCGCTGCAGATCAGCGCCATCGCGATGATGCACCGCTCGGGCCGCGACGACTTCGAGCGCGCCGCGCTGCAGTTGCAGCACCTGATCGAGCGCCACCCGCGACTGGCCGCGCCACGCGCGTGGCTGGCGCAGTGGCACGTGCTGCGCGTCACGCGCGGGCTCATAGACAACACCGAGGCCGAAGCCGCGCCGGCGCTGGACCACACGCGGCGCGCACTCGACGCCGACCCGCAGTGTTCACTTGCTTTGACGATGCGGGGTTTCGTCGAGTGCCACATGCTGCGTGACCTGGAGCGCGCATGGCACACCCTGGACACCGCCACTACGATGAACCCGAGCGACAGCCTCGCCTGGCTGTTCAAGGGCGTTGTGCAGGCTTTCCAGGGCAACGGCAGCCAGGCGCTGGAAATGGTACTGGAAGCCGGCCGCCTGAGCCCGCTGGACCCGCTGCGCGACTACTACGACGCGCTCTCGGCCACGGCCGCGCTGGCGGCGCAGGACTACCCGCGTGCGGCTGCGTTTGCGCTGCGTTCGGTGCGCGCCAACCGCGCGCATTCACCCACGTGGCGGGCGCTGGTGATCGCGCAGTCGGAACTGGGCCAGCTCCAAGCTGCACGCGCCAGCCTGCAGCAGCTGCTGGTGCTGGAGCCGCGCCTGACGGTGCGTTCCTACCTCGAACGTTCGCCGTCGGGGGCCAACGAAACGCGCCGCCGTTATGCCGAGGCGCTGCAGCGCGCCGGGCTGGCGGCGGCCTGAGGGACTGAACACCAGGGGAGCAGAGACGATGTCGGGTGCGAGCATGGCAGGGGGAGCTGCGGGTGGTGCGGCGGGTGGGGCGGCGGGTGGGGCCGCCGGGGGTGCGGCCGGAGGCGCCGCGGGCGGTGCGGCAGGCGGCGCCGCCGGGGGTGCGGCCTTCCCGGTGACCTTCTCCGACCGCTACAGCTCGACGCTGGTGGTCGATGCGCTGCTGCGCACCCGCGACGCCACCATCAACCCGCTGGCGACCGGGCCGCTGGAGCCCGCGCGTGCCGTGGTGGCGCCTTCGGTGGCCCGCTGGGATCCCTGGGTGCGCGTCGTGCTCGGTGTGCAGGGCCTGCTCGAAGGGCTGCGCTTTGAGGTCACGCCGCTGCCCGAGGGCGATGCCGCCCATGCCCCGGCCGAAGGCTACGCCCATGCCCTGGATGCGGCGATGCAGATGCGCGCGGTGGCGCTGTATGCGTCGCCGGGCGTCGACCTGCCGGTGGTGTCGCTGCGGCGCCCGACGCAGGCCGTGTTCGACGTCCAGCTGAGCCAGGTGCTGGACTGGGCCGAGCTTCGTGGTGAGCGTGCCACCGAGGTGCTGGCGCAGATCGACAACCAGCACGCCTTCTTCGGAGCCATTGTGCCTTTCCATACTGGGCGCATGCGCAAGACGGCAGAGCTCGTGGAGCTGGTGACGCAGTTCGCCGTGTTCATCGAGACACGCATGAAACACGAGCTTGCCTGCGGCCGGCCGAACCTGATGTCGCCCCAGGTGCAACCCATGATCACCACGCCGGGGCATGGTGCGCTGCCCAGCGGGCACTGCACCCAGGCCTACATCATTGCCTACCTGCTGGGGCGGCTGATCGGCACCGGCCCCGGCGATGACCGCCATACCCAGCTGCAACGGCTGGCCGCGCGCATCGCCGTCAACCGCACGGTGGCCGGGCTGCACTACCCGGTCGACAACCTCGCCGGCCGTCTGCTGGGCACCAGCCTGGGTGAGTACGCGGTCAGCCGTCTGTCGGGCCAGCCTGCGGCCTGGGTGCCCCGGGCTTTCGATGGCCACGAAGTGCAGGGCAGCGATGAATTCCTGCCGCAGGCGCAGACCCTGCCACCCGGCCCTGCGGGGGTGCCGAACTTTTACCTGCCCTGGGGCGTGCTGGCGGGCGACCTGCCGCCCCTGGCGTCGGCGCTGCGTGAGCTGTGGCGCGCGGCCGAGGACGAGTGTGCCGACCTGGGCTGAAGCGCGACGGCTGGCGCTGAAGGAGCGCGGTCGATGAGCCGGAGTGCCTGGTCGGACCGCCTGCCCGGTGGTACCTGGGTCGAGCCCGCACGGCGCACCCAGGCCGACCCTTATCTGGCATGGGCCGACACCACCGGCTTCGCGGACTTCGTGCGTGGCGGGGCGCCCGGTGCCGAGGCGATGTGGTCGGTGCTGGTCGAACTGGTGGAAGGGGTCACCCCGGCCGGCCTGGCCCAGGCTCTGGGGGCCGATGGCAAGGTGGCGCCTGCCTACCAGGCTCGAGCCGAACTGCGCTACTGCACGGCGGAGTTCAACGCCGCGGCCTGCCGTCGCCTGGCCGAGCCAGGCAACCCCCTGGTGACCCGCTTCGAACTGACGGCCCCCGTGCTCCCGCAGCGGCCACTGCCTCGGCCGTGGCCGGTTCAGTCCCCGCCGCAGGCCAAGGAGCCGGACGTCTGCAAGGGCAACACGCTGCTGGCCGTCATCGACCAGGGCTGCCCCTTTGTCCACGCCGCCTTCCTGCGCGAGGGCGTGCCACGTGTGCTGCGGCTGTGGGACCAGGACCCGTCGCCGGCCTTCGGCAGTGCTCATCTGCCTGGCCGCGTGCCCCCCGGTTTCGGCTACGGCCGCGAGGTGGGCCGTGCCGAACTGCAGGCACTGATCGCCGTCTGCACCGGCGCCGACGGCGTGGTCGACGAAGACCTCTGCTACGCCCTGGCCCGTTATCCCGAGCTGCGCCGCGCTGCCACGCACGGCGCCCACGTGATGGACCAGTTCATCGGCCCGCTGCGCCTGGGCGACCGCATGGGGTTCGCCGGCGAGGACAGCCCGGGCTGGCGCAAGAACGGCCGGCTGAAGTCCGACACCGCCGATCTGGTGTTCGTGCAGCTGCCCACCGACGCCTGGGCCGACCCCAACGCGTTGGCACTGCCGGCGCGCGTGCTGGACGCGTTGCACCATGTGCTGTCCTGCAAGGGCAAGGGCACGCGGCGCGTGGTCGTCAACCTGAGTGCCGCCGTGCCCACCGGGCCGCACGACGGCAGCACGCTCTTCGACGCCGCACTGCAGGAACTGGTCACCCGCGAACGGGCCATCGATTGCGAACTGCGCATCGTCGTGCCCGCCGGCAACATGGCGCAGGACCGCTGGCACGCGGCTGGCACGCTCAGCGCCGAACAAGACGCCGAGCTCTGCTGGCGGATGCCGCCAGGCAGCGAGGCGCCGGCCTTCCTGCAGGTCTGGCTCAGCGATGAAGCGCCCCCGGGCCTGGATGCTGCTTCGGCCTACAGCGCCACCGCACGCGGACCAGTCGGGCCGCTGCCTGAGAAGCTGAATTGGTCGGTGCGGGCGCCCGGCCATAGCGCGTTCGAAACCGTGGCTGTCGACGGGCTGGGGCTGGGCCTGTGGCGCGGTGGTGCGCTGCTCGCGCTGGCGCTTCCCAGCTACGGTGGGGTGCGTGGCCGCGGGCAGTTGCTCTTTCTGGCGCTGGCGGCTGCGTCTTCGCCCGACCTGCCTGGTGCGGCCGGCGATTGGCACATGCGATTGAGCCTGCCACCCGGGGCGCGGCCACTCGCGGTGCGGGCCTACGTCGGCCGCAGCGTTTCGGAGATGGGCGCCCCCGAGCGCCATCGACCGTCGCGCCTGGTGGACGGCGAGTACGACCCCGAACGCTATCTGCGTGCGCGGCTGAGCGACCCGGCTGCGGCCCCTGCGGGCGTGAGTGTGCAGCGCCAGGGCACGGCGTCGGCCTTGGCCGCGGGCACGGGCGTGACGGTGGTGGCCGGCCTCAGCATGGGCGCTGCGGTGCGGGTCTGCGACTACTCGGGCCGTGGCCTGCCACCCGGCCGCAGCGTGGCCTGCGTGAGCGAGGAGGGCGAGGCGCTCCTGGGCATACGCGGCGCGGGCGCCCGCAGCGGTGGCGTGGTGCGCCTGCGGGGCACCAGCTTCGCGGCGCCACAGTGGGCGCGCGCGCTGGCAGATGCACCGCTGCCGGCTGCGCCGAGGCCCGGGTCGAAGCCGCCCCCGCCGGCGCTGCCCGAACCCGAGGTCGTGTGGGCCGGAGCGACGCAGGACGTGCCCCCTGATCTGGGCAGAGGCCTGGTGTTGCCAAGGCTGCGCAAGACGGCGCTGCCCGACCGCGTGCGGCGGCCGCGCGTCAAACGCCTCTGAGCGCGGGCGCGGGCCCGGCTCACCCGCCCTGCAGCGCCTTCAACCGGTACAGCGCCTCCAGCGCCTCGCGCGGGTTCAGACGGTCGGGGTCGATGGCGGCAAGTTCACGCTCCACCGCCGAGGGTTCCGCGGCCGGCACGGCAGGGGGCGGCGCGAACAGGTCCACCTGCGCTGCGCCCGCCTGGGCCTTGGCTTCCAGTGCTTCCAGCGTGGCGCGCGCCTGCCGCACCAGGCCCGCCGGCATGCCGGCCAGACGCGCCACCTGCACGCCGTAGCTGCGGCTGGCCGGGCCGGGCTCGATCTGGTGCAGGAAAACGATGTCGTGCCCGCTCTCCACCGCGCCGACGTGCAGGTTCACCGCACGTTCGTGTTTCGTCGGGAAGTCGGTGAGTTCGAAGTAGTGGGTGGCGAAGAGCGTGAAGCTCTTGTTGCGGTCGTGCAGCTGGGTGGCGATGGCGCTGGCCAGCGCCAGGCCGTCGAAAGTGCTGGTGCCGCGACCGATCTCGTCCATCAGCACCAGCGACTGATCGGTGGCGCCGTGGATGTTGGCCGCGGCCTCGGTCATCTCGACCATGAAGGTGCTCTGCGCATTGGCCAGGTCGTCGGCGGCGCCGATGCGCGTGTGGATAGCGTCCACCGGCCCCAGCCGGCAGGCCGCCGCCGGCACGTAGCTGCCCATCGCGGCCAGCAGCACCGTCAGCGCCACCTGGCGCATGAAGGTGCTCTTGCCGCCCATGTTGGGGCCAGTGACCACGAGCAGCTTCGTCTTCGCGTCCATACGGCAGTGGTTGGCGATGAAGGGACCGGCGCCAGTCTCGGCCAGCCGCGCTTCCACCACCGGGTGGCGGCCGGACTCGATGTGAATGCAGGGGTAGGGCACGAACTCGGGGCGGCACCAGTTCAGCGTGGCGGCGCGTTCGGCCAGCGCGGCCAGCGCGTCCAGGCTGGAGAGCGCGTGCGCCAGCGCCTGCAGCGTGGCCAGGTGCGCCTGCAAGGCGTCGAGCAGCTGTTCGTAGAGCCACTTCTCGCGCGCCAGCGCCCGTTCCTGCGCCGACAGCGCCTTGTCCTCGAAAGCCTTCAGTTCGGGCGTGATGTAGCGCTCGGCGTTTTTCAGGGTCTGGCGGCGCTGGTAGTCGGCCGGCACCTTGTCCAGGCCCGAGCTCGTCACCTCGATGTAGAAGCCATGCACCTTGTTGAACTGCACGCGCAGGTTGTTGATGCCGGTGCGCGTGCGCTCACGCTGCTCCAGGTCGAGCAGGAAGGCGTCGCAGTGTTCGTTGATGTCGCGCAGCTCGTCGAGCTCGCTGTCGACGCCGGGGGCGATGACGCCGCCGTCGCGCAGCAGCACGGCGGGTTCATCGGCGATGGCGCTCAGCACGTCGGCCAGCGCTTCGTCGGGGGCCAGCGCCAGGCGCAGCGTGTCCAGCAGCCCGACGCCGTGGGGTGCTTGCGCGCGCAGGGCCGGCAGTGCCGCCAGCGTGCTGCGCAGCCCGGCCAGTTCGCGCGGGCGCACCTGACGCAGTGCCACGCGCGCGGCGATGCGCTCGACATCGCTGATGCCGCGCAGCGCCTCGCGCAGCGGCGCGTAGCTTTGCATCAGCAGCGTGGCGATGGCGTCGTGACGCTGGCTGGCCACACCACGTTCGCGCGCGGGGTGGGTCAACCATTGCCGCAGGCGCCGGCTGCCCATGCCGGTGCGGCAGGTGTCGAGCAGGCTCAGCAGCGTGGGCGCATCGTCGCCGCGCAGCGTCTGCACCAGTTCCAGGTTGCGGTGCGTGGCCGGCGGCAGGTCGAGCAGTTCGCCACTGCGGCGCACCTGCAGCGTGCGCACGTGGGCCAGGGCCTGGCCTTGGGTGTGTTCGGCGTAGCTCAGCAGCGCGGCGGCGGCGGCGTGGGCCACCGGCAGGTCCTGCGCGTTGAAGCCGGCCAGCGACGCCACATGCAACTGCTCACGCAGCTTGCGTTCGCCCAGGGCGCTGTCGAACTGCCAGGCCGGCCGCGTCGTGCGTGCGGAACGGACCTGCAGGACGGCTTCGGGCAGGCCGCTGCCGTCGTGCAGGAGTTCGGCAGGGGCCAGCCGCGAAAGCCAGCCCGGCAGTGCACGTTCGTCGCACTCGGTCAAGCCCAGCTGACCGCTGGCCATACCGAGCCAGGCCAGCCCGTAGCTCATGCGATGTTTGTGCACGGCCAGCAGCAGCGTGTCGGCGCGTTCGGCCATCAGTTCACTGTCGGTGACGGTGCCCGGTGTCACCACGCGCACCACCTTGCGTTCCACCGGGCCCTTGGCGGTAGCGACATCGCCCACCTGCTCGGCCACGGCCACGGCCTCGCCGAGTTTGATGAGGCGCGCGAGGTAGCTCTCCACCGAGTGCACCGGCACCCCGGCCATCACCACCGGCTCGCCGGCGCTCTGGCCGCGTGTGGTCAGCGTGATGTCGAGCAGCCGGTTCGCCTTGCGAGCGTCGTCGAAGAAGAGCTCGTAGAAATCGCCCATGCGATAGAAGACGAGCGTGTCGGGAAAGCCGGCCTTGATCGCCAGGTACTGGGCCATCATGGGCGTGTGAGCCGAGAGGTCGGTCTTCTTCGCGCTTGGCGGTGGAATCTCTTTTTGCATCAGTGAATTGCTTGCTTGTCGAAGCGATCGATAAGAAGTCGGTCGTCAGGTACCACGGGATTATCGCGGGGCGACTTCTGACGAATCTTGGATTGAAGAGGTCCCTTGCCGACCGGTGCTCAGGACTGCGCGCAGCTTTGCATCACGAGCTTGCGCTGTCAGATGCGTCCGACTTGGCCTTCCGGAACGGGGCTGGATGGGGTCTGTGACTTACCGTCATCGATTGAGATTCCTGGCAGTCCCCCGACCCATTCAGATGGCCTGATTCAGGCGCCCTGGTGTCTTAGTGTCCTGGCAAGCACACCGCCGCCGAACCCTCGCGGCGTGGCGCTGATGTGGCGGCTCAAGGCCCCCGACTGACCGCTGTCCCGACCTTCATGATCACGAGCAGGCTGGTGTCGGTGTTGGCGCACAGAGACCGCGGAACAGCTGTCTGAGCAGGTAGGCCGAGAGATATTCCCTCCGGGTACGTGTGCATACGTATTACCGCAGTGGGTCGGCGCCCATACGCTGCCCCGCAAGGGCTTCGCCTCTTCGCGAGGCCACGTCACCCACAACGGGCCTGGCTTGACCGGGTGTCGCAGACGACACGGTCGGGCCAACTACCGCCCTGCCGTCGCGAGACGGCGGCGCTTTCTCGGACGCTCCCTTGAACAAGTCGATCCCGATGCCGTCGCGTCACGCGTTGGCCTGCGGCATTGCGGCCGCGCTGGCATTTCCCAGCCTTGCCGCGGCGCAGTCATCCCCGCCCGATGCCGGCTCGCTGCTGCAGCAGCTCGAGCAGCCGCGCGTGGTGCCACTGCCGCCGCGCGCCGCGCCGCTGCTGCCCGTGCCGCCCCCTCTGCTGTCCATCAGCGGCCCGACGGTGACGCTGTCGGGAATCCGCTTCGCCGGCAACAGCCTGCTCGGCAGCGCCGAGCTGACGCCGGTCGTGGCCGGTTTCCTCAACCGACCGCTGAGCTTTGCCGAGCTGCGCGGCGCGGCGACGGCAGTCGCCAGTGCCTATCGGCAGGCGGGCTGGATCGTGCGTGTGTACCTGCCGCAGCAGGATCTGGCCGACAGCGTCGTCACCATCCAGATCGTCGAAGCGCGCCTGGGCAAGGTGCGCCAGCAAGGTGAAGCGCTGCGCATCGATGCGGAGCGCCTGCGCCGTATCGTCGAGACCGCGCAAGCGACCGGCGCGCCGGTCGGCGCTGACGCGCTCGACCGCGCCTTGCTGCTCGCCAACGACCTGCCCGGCGTCGCGGTCGCGGGGCGGCTCGCCGAGGGTGAGAACCAGGCCGAGACCGACCTCGTCCTCGAGGTCGTCGACCAGCCGATGCTGAGCGGTGAGGTCAGCGTCGAAAACACTGGCGCACGATCGACCGGGGCGGCGCGGATTGCCACCGGCCTGGCCGTCAACAGCCCGCTCGGCATCGGCGACCAGGCCGACGCGTTGCTTATGCACGCGCGCGGCACCGACTATGTCCGGCTGGCCTACGCGCTGCCGGTCGGCAGCGCCGGCTGGCGCGCCGGCGTCCATGCGTCGCACATGTCGTACAAGGTGGTGACACCCGAGTTCGGACTGCTCGATGCGAAGGGCACGTCGACCGCCGTCGGCGCTCTCGCGAGCTACCCGCTCATCCGCTCTCGGCTGAAGAACCTGTACGTCTCTGTCGGCCTCGACGGCCGACGCTTCGACAACAGCTCGGTCGGCGTCACGACGACCAGGTACGAGACCCGGGCCGCGTCGGTGGCCCTCTACGGCAACCTCTTCGACGACCTCGGTGGCGGCGGGACCAACAGTGCAAAGATCGGCTTCGTGCACGGCCGCGTCGACCTCGACGGTTCGCCCAACCAGGCCGCCGACGCCGCGACGACGCGGACCGCCGGCACCTTCGACGTGCTGCGCATCAGCGCCGCGCGCCAGCAGCGCCTGACCGACACGTTCTCGTTGTACGCCGGCCTGGCCGGCCAGCTCGCCAGCAAGAACCTCGACTCATCGGAGAAGTTCTATCTCGGCGGCATCGGCGGCGTACGCGCCTACCCGGTGAGCGAGGCAGGCGGTTCGGAAGGCGCGATCGTCAACCTCGAACTGCGCGCCCGCCTGCCGGCGAGTTTCAACGCCAGCGGCTTCTACGACTGGGGCACGGTCCGCGTCAACAAGCACCGCGAGAGCGCAGGGGCCGCCGCGTTGAATCGCTACAGCCTGCAGGGCGCCGGCGTGTCGGTTGGCTGGGTCGCGAGCTTTGGCCTCACGATCAAGGCGACGCTGGCTCGGCGCATCGGCAGCAATCCGAACGCGACGTTCAGCGGCAACGACCAGGACGGCTCGCTGAAGATGAACCGGTTCTGGCTGCAGGCGAGCCTGCCGTTTTGAGCCCAGTCCACGCCTCGATCACTTCTGCACGCCCGGCATCCGCCCCGCACTCGACCTCTTCGGTCGCCAACTGCCAGACATCCAGCACAAGCACTCCATGAGCTCACACGCCAGCATGAACCGCATCTTCCGACTCGTCTGGAACGACACCCTGGGCGTCTGGGTCGCGGTGGCCGAGACCGCCCGGCGCAAGGGCAAGGGCGGCGCACGCGTGGCTGCGCTGATGGCACCGCTGGTCGCCGCACTCGGGCTCGGGGTGGCGGCGCATGCCGCCGGGCCGCCAGCGCCGACCCAGCTGCCGACCGGCGGCAACGTCGTCGCCGGCAGCGCCGCCATCGTGCAGGGGTCGGGCGCGGTGCTCAGTGTCGAGCAGGCGACGCAGCGCGCGATCGTCGAGTGGAACACCTTCAACCTCGGCAGTGCAGCCCAGCTGAACTTCAACCAACCGGGGCGCGATTCGGCGACGCTGAATAGGGTGCTCGACAGCAACCCGAGCCAGATCCTCGGCCGGATCACGGCGCCTGGCCAGGTCTTCCTCAGCAACCCGAACGGCGTCACCTTCGGCAAGACCGCGTCGGTGGACGTCGGCAGTCTGACCGCAACGACGCACGACATCTCGAACGCCGACTTCAGCGCCGGCAAGAACACGTTCGCGCGCAACGGTGCGACTGGCAACGTCGTCAACGAGGGCGAGCTGCGCGCCGCCATCGGCGGCTACATCGCGCTATTGGCGCCGGAAGTGCGCAACAGCGGCGTCGTCGTCGCACGTCTGGGCACGGTGGTGATGGCCGCCGGCGAGGCGATCACGCTCAGTTTCGCCGGCAACCATCTGGCCGGCATCACCGTGCAGCCTTCGACGATCCGGGCACTGGTCGACAACCGCGGCGCCGTGCTCGCGCCGGGTGGCCTGATCATCCTCTCGGCCCAGGCGGTCGACCGGCTGCAGGGCGGCGTCGTGAGGAACGTTGGCGCGCTCGAAGCGACCGGTCTGTCCAGCAAGGGCGGCCGCATTGTCCTCGAGGCCAGCGACAGCGTCGTCAACAGCGGCAGCATCAGCGCCAGTGTCGGGGCCGACGGCAGCCCGGCCGGCAGCGTCGCGATCAGCGCGCCGGCAATCGTCAACAGCGGCACGATCAGCGCGGCCGGTGTTGCGGCGGCGGCGCAAGACGCCACGGTCGCGTCGGTTGCGGGCGGCAGCATTGCGCTCGTCGGAACGACCATCGTCCAGACCCCGACCGGCCGCCTCGACGTCTCCGGCGCCAGCGGCGGCACCGTCAAGCTTCAGGCGACGCAAGACATCGAGCTTGCAGGCACGGTCACGGCCGCCGCCGAGCCCACGGTCGATGCCGCAGCGGGCAGCGCGGTGGTACCGCAAGGGCAGGGCGGCGGCGTCGAACTGAAGGCCGGCCACAACGTGACGCTGGCGAGCGCGATCGTCGACGCATCGGGCATCTCGGCGGGCGGCTCGATCGTGGTGCAGGGTGGCGGCCAGGCGCCGCTGAACCCGCCGGGCGACAACGCGCCGACCGTGGCCCTGCTCGGCACGACCGAGCTGCGCAGCTCGAGCCGACGCGGCCGTGGCGGCAGCGTCACACTGACGGGCGACCGTGTCGGCCTGTTCGACACCAGCGCGATCGACGTGTCCGGCGCCGCCGGCGGCGGCAGCGTTTTCGTCGGCGGCGGCTTCCATGGCACCGATCCATCCATCGCCAACGCGCGCCAGACCCTCATCGGCACCGCGACCCGCATCGATGCGAGCGCGACACAGTCGGGCGAGGGTGGCCAGGTGGCGGTGTGGGCCGATGGCCAGACCGTCTTCGCCGGCCATATCGCCGCGCGCGGCGGTGCCGTCTCAGGTGACGGCGGCGCGGTCGAGGTTTCGGGCAAGGAAAGCCTGAGGTTTGTCGGTCTGGTCGACGCCGGTGCGAGCCATGGCAAGGCAGGCACGCTGCTGCTCGACCCGCGCGACATCACGGTCGCGAGCGGCGGCGGTGCAGCTCTCACCGACGTCGACGCCTTCACCGACACGCCGTCGATCGACCAGACGATCGACCCCAACGCGATCACGGCATCGGCCAACGCCGGTACGGCCGTGACGCTGCAGGCCAACAACGACATCACGATCAACAGCGCGATCGTCACGGTCAACGCCAGCGGCACCGGGGGTTCGCTGACGTTCCGGGCCGGGCGCAGCATCACGCTGAACGCCAACATCGACTCCGACGACGGCGCGATCATATTCACCGCCAACGATGCCGGCGCAGGGGTGGACCGCGCGGCCGGCGCCGCGACCTTCGTCAACAACAGCCTGATCGACGCCGGTGCCGGCACGGTGACCATCACGATGGACACCAAGGGCCAGTCCGGCAGCATCAGCGCCGGGCAGGTCACCGCGGCCAACCTCAGCATCGCGCACAACGGCCCGACCGCCGGCGCTGCGGCCGGCCGGATCGATCTCGGCGAGACCACGATAGACAACAACCTGACGATCAGCGCCGACTCGGCACGCAATGTGACGAACCTGATCGGCAGCGTGATCGTCCGCAAGAAGGCGGACATCAACGTCGGTACCGGTGACGTGACCGTCGATCGGGTTTCGACCGACTTCAACGTGATCGGGTTGACCGCCGGCAACGTGACATTGAACGACACGAACGCGATGCGGCTGGGCAGCAGCAACATCAGCGGCTCGCTGACGGTGACCACACGCGGGCCGCTGGCGTCGTCGACCGACGGCATCACGGCCAGCGCGGCCGTTGTCGTCGGCGGCCTGGCCACCCTGACGGCAACGAGCGGCGGCTTCGGCTACGCCGATCCATACATCGACCTGCAGAACGCCGACAACGACTTCCAGGGCGGCTTGGCGCTGAACGTGCCGGCGACAGGCGCAACCGGCACCGGCGGCTACGCGAAGATTCGCGACATCAATGCGATCACGGTGAACTCGTCGAACACCGCGGCCTACTTTCAGCTCGTGTCGGGCGGCGCGGCGACACTCGGCACCACCACAGCCACCGGGAGCAGTGTCAGCGTCACCACCACGAGCGGCGGCGTCTCGACCGGCACCACGGTCGCGGGCACGCTGACTATCAATGGCGGCACGAGCGCGGTCGATCTCGGCGCCACTACGGTGAGCACCGACCTGACCGTGAGCACCACCGGTGCCATCACCGACAGCGGCACGCTCGTGGTACCGCAGCAGACCATCCTGACGGCCGGCGCGGCCAACGACATCACGCTCGATTCAGCGAGCAACAACTTCAACAGCGTTCGCATCATTTCCGCCCGGAACACGACTCTGGTCGATATCAATGCCATCAACTTCGGGGCCTACAACACGAACGCGGGCGGCTACAGCAGCCGCGTCTACGGCGCGCTGAACGTGACCGCCGGCGGCGACATCAGCCAGACCCGCAGTGACAACGACGGCTATTCCCAGATCACGGTCGACGGGGCCACCACCTTCACCGCCAACAACGCGTCGGCGCCGATCAATCTGTACCTGGGCTCGAGCGATCCGTTCGGCGGCGGCGAGTCAAACACGTTCGCGGGCGGCGTCACGCTGACGCGGAACAACAATAACACTGGGTTCAGCAACGTCCGTTTGCGAAACACCAGCTCGGCCGCCGGCGTGCTCACCGGGCTGACCTCGGTCGGAACGCTGAACGACGTGTTCCTGCGCTTCGACAACGCGCCCTCGGTCGCGCTCCCGGGCATGACGCTCGCCGGTTCCCTGAAAGTCGCTGCCCCCAGCGTGCTCAACACCGCGACGACACCCGGTAACACGATCTCGCAGTCGGGCCCGATCGTGGTCGCGGGCTCGACGATCATGGCCGCCGGCGCAAGCGGCGACATCGTGCTCACCGACGCCGGCAACAACTTCAACCAGTTCGGCATCGCCAATACCGGAGCGCGAGACCTGAACCTCGTGGATGTCAACGCGGTCGTGTTGTACGCCGCTGGGTACCACCAGTATGTGACGCGCAACTTCTCGGTCACTGCTGGCGGCAATATCAGCGATCTCGGCAACGATCTCGCTGTGCCGGGCATCGCAACCTTCAGCGCCGGCACCAGCAACGTCATGCTGACCAACATGCGCCAGGCGCAGTTGACGACGCTCGCGATTCCGGCGGCCAACGATGTCACCATCCTGCCATGGACCAACCTGGCCCTCAACGACATTGCGATCACCGGCTCGCTCAACCTGTCGACGCGGAACCAAGGCTATGCACTGACCCAGAACGCCGGCACGTCGGTCGTGACCGGAGCGCCTGCCACCAACACCACCACGCTGAACAACTACGGCAACATCACGCTTGCCAACACCGGCAACGTGCTCGGCAACCTGGCGATCGGCAACGCCGGCAACGTCACGATCCGCGAGAACGATGCCATCACGCAGGCCTCGGCATGGAGCTTCGCCAACACCAACGGTGGCACGAATTCCAGCCGTTATGCCGTCAACCTGACCACGTCGAACGACCAGGGGATCACGCTCGACAAGTCCGGCAACGTGTTCGGCAACCTGACGGTCACGCAGGTCAACAGCGGCGCCGGGAGCGCCGGCGCGGTCTACGTGCGCGAGGACAGCGACAGCTACTTCGGCATGACCCAAGGCGGGGCCTGGTCGGTGCACGGCACGACCAGGCTCGACAGCGGGGCCTATTCGATGGCCCTCACCAACCCGAGCAATGTGTTCGGTCCGCTGCAGGTGCTGGGCGCCACCGGCCTGACGAACGCGCTGGCAAGCTCGGTCACGATCTACGCCAAGGCGAGCGGCTCGGCCGACGCCATCACCGACGTCGGCGGCCCCGGCCCATGGACTGCCGGGACCGGCGTCGGGGCCAGCGTGAAGCTGTCTGCCTACGACGCCACCGGCGCGACGGCGGGCGGCGGCAACGTCAATCTGACGAACCCCGCGAACGTGCTCGGCGACCTGTACGTCAAGGCGACCGACGTCACCATCACCGAGAACCACAGCATCACCGACGGCGCGAGCACAAGCTGGAACCCGGCCGGTGACACCGGTTGGGTCACCACCGGCACGACCAACCTGATCGTGGCGAACCCGATCGGCAAGACGATCACGCTCGACAATCTCACCAACGTGCTCGGCCCGGTCGGCGTCAACACCACAGGCACGGGCATCCTGGGCGGCGTGCTGATCACCGACAACTCGAACCTGACCCAGGCGGCTGTCTGGAACGTCGGCGCCGCGCCGGTGACGCTGGATGCGCGCAATCACGCGATCGATCTGTCGATCTTCGGCAACGTGCTCGGCGCGCTGACGATCAGCACCGTGAACGGCTCGCCGACTTCGGTGGCGATCACCGAGAACGACGCGATCACGCAGGGCAGCGTGTGGGCGCTGTCCGGCGTGCCACTCACGCTGGTGGCGCAGAACGGCAACGCGATCACACTGACCAATGCGGCGAACATCCTGGGCAACCTGGCGCTCACCGGCGGCACTGTCAGCATCACCGAGAACGACAGCATCACCCAAGGCGGTGCGTGGACGACGACCGGCACGACGACGCTGAACGTCGCGGCTTCGGGCGGCGCCGGCATCACGCTGACCCACGCCGGCAACGTGCTCGGCGCGATCGCGATCGCTGGCACGCCGAATGCGGTCAGCATCACCGAGAACGACGACATCACGCAAGCGTCGGCCTGGGTCCAGGGGGCGACGCCGTTCACGCTGAATGCCGGCGCGCACGACCTCGCGCTGTCGCAGGCCGCCAACCAGCTCGGCGACCTGACGCTGATCGGACAGAACGCGACCGTCACCGAAGCGCACGCTGCGGGCATCACCGACGGCGGTGCCTGGACCATCCCCGGCAGCACCACGCTCACCGCCGGCAGCGCCAACCCGATCCTGCTCAACGCCACCCCGGCGAGCGACTTCGGCACGGTCAGCATCGTCTCGGCATCGAACGTCGACATCGCCGACATCAACGGCATCGTCTTCGGCACATCGACGATCGCCGCCGGCGGCACGCTCGCCATCACGGCCGGCGGTGCGATCACGCAGACCGGCGCGATCACGGCGCCGTCGCTGCGGCTGATCGGCACCGGCAGCGCGACGCTCACGAACGCCTCGAACAACGTCGCGACGCTGGCGGCCGGCTTCTCGGGCGGCGACCTCGTCTTCACCGACAGCGGCAGCTTCGCCGTCGGCGTCGTCGGCGGCACCTCGGGAGTCACGATCGGCGCCAACGACGTGACGTTGACCTCGGTCAACGGCACCGTGACGGGCCTGTCGAACGTCAACGCCAGCAGCAGCTCGCTCGCGATCACGACCGGCACCGCGCTGTCGTTGCCGCAAATGAGCATCTCCGGCGCGCAGACCTTTACCGCGAGCACGCTGAGCGGCACCGGCATCACGCTCACAGCCAGCGTCACCAGCACGGCGGCGGGCGCGATCAACTTCATGAGCCCGGTCACGCTGGCCTCCGACCTGACGGTGCAGTCGACCAACTCGGCGATCAATTTCGCCGACACGCTCGCCGGCGGCACGAACCAGCTCAACGTCAATGCCGGTACCGGCCTGGTGGACTTGCGCGGCGCCGTCACGGCGCTCGGCAGCACCGGCGATGCGGCCGCGGCGTTGGCACTGACCTCGAGCGGCGCCAGCTTCCACAGCACGATCGGCGCCAACAACGGGCTGGCCATCACCGGCCCGGCCGTGTTCGCCGACACAGTGACCCTGGCCGACGGCAATGCGGCCTCGGTCTTCACTGGCCTGGTCACGCTCGGCAAGGTCGGCGGCATGGACTTGTCCGGCTACGACGGCATGACCTTCAACGGCGGCGTGCTGCTGCAGAACGGCCCGGCGACGATCAACTCCAACAATTCGGCGCTGGCGTTCCAGACCGCGGGCACGGTCTCCGGCCCATACGGCCTGACGCTGAACTCGGGCACGCAGTCGCTGATCGGCCTGAACCGAATGGGCAGCGACTTGACGGGCCTCAGCGTCACCGCGCTGAGCCCGACCATTCCGTCGGGCGGCGTCTCGATCGCCGGTCCGCAGAGCTACACCGCGACCGGTGCCAGCACCATCACGATCGCCGGCAACGTGACCAGCACGGCCGCTGGCGCGATCAACTTCAACAGCCCGGTCACGATGGGCGCGGGCGCCACCGTCACCAGCAGCGACTCGAACGTGGTGTTCGCCGGCACGGTCGATGGCAACCACGACCTGACGGTGAACTCCGGCACCGGCACCAAGACCTTCACTGGCGCGGTCGGCGCCGCGGCGTCGCTCGGCGACGGCACCGGTGCGTCGATCATCCTGCAAGGCGCGGGCGCGACCACGTTCGCCAGCACGCTGCAGGCGCGTTCGGGCATCACCGCGGCCGGCCCGGTTGCGTTCAACAACAACATGACGCTGGCCAACGGCGACACCGGCTCGATCTTCACCGGCCTCGTCACCGTCGGCGGCAGCAGCGGCGCCACATTCGGCAGCTTCGACGGCATCGCCTTCCACGGTGGTCTGGCGCTGACCGGCGGACCGGTCAGCATCGCGTCTAACGGCAGCTCGCTTGCCTTCGGTGGCGCGGTCACGGGCGCGCAGAACCTCACGCTCAACGCCTTGCTCGGCGGCGCCGGCACGGTGACCGGCCTCGACCAGATCGGCTTCATGTCGAGCCTCACCGGGCTCAACATCACGGCCCAGACCTTGAACCTCCCGAGCACCGGCCTGGCGGTTGCCGGACCGATGGCCTTCACGGCCGCGGGTGGTATCACGCTCAACGGCGCGGTCGGCAACAGCGCCACGCCGGCGACCGGCCAGATCGATCTCAACAGCCCGGTGACCCTGGCCACCGGCGCGGTCACGGTGACGACGCGCGACGCGGCGGTCAACTTCAACGGCAGCGTCAACGGCGCGCAAGCGCTGACCGTCAACGCCGGCACCGGCACGACCACCTTCGGCGGTGCTGTCGGCGCGACGACGGCGCCGACCAGCGTCACCACCGACGCCGGCGGCACGACCGCGATCAACGGCGGCGGCATCCGCACCACCGGCGCACAGACCTGGAACGACGCGCTCACGCTTGGCGCCGCGGCCACGCTGAGCGGCGTCGACATCAGCTTCAACGGCACGCTCAACGGCGCGAACGCCCTTGTTGTCAACGACAGTGGCGTGACCAGGTTCGCCGGCATCGTCGGCGGCACGACGGCGCTGACGAGCCTGACCACCGACGCACCGGGTACGGTCCTCATCGACACCACGGCGCTGACGACGAGCGGCGCGCAGACCTACAACGACGCCATCACGCTGGGTGCCGATGCGGTGTTCAGCGGCCTCGGCCTGACCTTCGGCGCCAGCATCGACGGCGCGCACAGCATCACCACCAACGCCGGCAGTGGCGCGCTGCGCTTCAACGGCGCGATCGGCGGCACGACGCCGCTGACGACGATCGCGGCGACCGGCGGGAGCGTCGCCGTCGCGAGCGCGACCACGTCGGGCACCCAGACCTACACCGGCGCCGGCGGCGTGACGCTGGGCGGCACGCTGACGACGATGAACAGCGCCGTCACGGTCACCGGCCCGACCACGCTGACGGCCGATTCGGCCATTGCCACGAGCGGCGGCAACATCGTCTTCTCGGGTGCGACCAGCAGCATCAACGGCGCACACGGCCTGACGCTCGCGGCCGGCACCGGCAACGTCGTGCTCGGCGGCGTGGTCGGCGGCGTCGCGCCGCTGACCGGCCTCACGGTCTCCGGCTTCGACCTGACGCTGCCGGGCATCGGCACCGTCGGCGACGGGAACCAGAGCTACACCGCGCTCAACAACATCACGCTGAACCAGAGCCGCACGCTGAACGCGCCGATTTCGTTCGTTGCCGATGCCGACGGCAACGGCGCCGGCTCGTTCATCCTGCTCAACGGCGTCTCGCTGACGGCCTCGAACAACAGCCTGACGATCCGCGCTGCCGACCTCGACCTGCAGGGCAACAGCACGCTGTCTTCCGGCAACGGACTGACGACGGTCTCGGCCAGCAACGGCCGCAACATCGCGCTCGGCGGTGTCGACGCCGCGGGCCAGATGACGATCACCGGCAGCGAGCTGTCGCGCATCAGCAGCTCGGGCGGTCTGAACCTCGAAACCTCCGGCACGGGCTGGATCCGCGTCAATGGCCTCACCCAGCTGCAAAGCCAGAACATCACCGGCACGCTCGGCCTGAACGCGCAAGGCACCGGCGACGTGAGCTTCATCACCGCGCCGTCGACCTTCAACGCGCTGAGGGTGGACGCGACCGGCGGCCCGACCAACATCGGCGTCAACCTCACGACCACCAATGACGCGATCGAGTTCGTGACGCCGGTATCGGTCTCGGGCGCGTCGACGATCAACAGCGGCGGCGGCAACATCGGCTTCGACAGCACGCTGGCGGTCGACAACAACCTGACGATCAGCACTGGCAACGGCGCACTGAGCTTCGGCGGCGCCGTCGGCAGCAACCAGACGCTGACGCTCAACCTCGGCGGCGGGTCGGTCGCCGGGCTCGGTCAGCTGCAAAGCGCGCTGACCGGCATCACGGTCAACAGCACATCGGGCATCACGCTGCCGGCCTTCACGATCAACGGCCCGCAGGTCTACAACACCGGGACGATCACGGTCTCCGGCAACCTCGGCGGCGTCGGCATCGCCTTCAACAACCTGGTCGACGTGGCGCCCGGCTCGGGCAGCGCGCTGACGATGAACGCCGGCACCGGCACCCTCGCGTTCAACAACCTGGTCAGCTTCAACGCCAGCAACATGAGCCTGACCGGCGACGAGATCAATTTCTCGCGCGCCGTCACCGGCTCGGGCAGCCTGGCGATCCAGCCGTTCACCGGCAGTCGCAACGTCGCCGTCGGCGGCAGTACGGCGCCGGGCACGCAACTCAACCTGACCGCGGCCGAACTGGCCTGGCTGCCGATCGGCACGCTCTCCAGTCTGAGCCTGGGCAGCGGCTCCGGAACCGGCGCGCTCGACATCGCGGGCGTGCTCAATGCGCCGGGCACGCCGCTGACCCTGAACGGCGGTGGCGGCATCACGCAGAGCGGTGGCTCGGTGACCTCGGGTGCATTGACCCTGTACGCGGCGGGCAATGCGATCACGCTGGCCAACGCTGCCAATGCGTTCGGCGCCGTAGCTCTCAACGGCACGCCCTCGGCGCTGAGCCTGAGCAACAGCCTCGACATCACGCAGCTGGGTTCGGCCGCCTGGCATCTGGGCAGCGCCTCGGTCACGATGAATGCCGGCACACACGACATCACGCTGAACAACGTCGGCAACACCTTCGGCACGCTGTTTCTGACCGGCGCCAACGTGCAGATCACCGAGACCGCGTCAACCGACATCGGTGCGTCGACCATCAGCAAGAACCTGACGCTGGCCTCGAGCGGAGGCGTCGACTTCAGCGGCGCGCTGACGACGACCGGCAATGTCTCGCTCAGCTCGACCGGCGTCATCACGCAGTCGGCGCCGCTCACGGTCGGCGGCAATCTCGATGTCGTCACCACGGTCGCGGCCGGTGACGTGACGATCGACAACTCCGGCGCCAGCGCCACCAACATCGGCAACACGCTGGTCGGGGGCAGTTACGTGCTCACGGCCGCCGGCGACCCGGTGTCGCAGGCGGCAGGCGCGACGCTGCAGGTGCGCGGCAACCTGACCGTCACCGGGTCAAGCATCGTCCTGGGCGGTGCCGGCAACCTGATCGGCGGCGTCACCGCCTTGCCGACGACCAACACCGCGGTGCTGCGCCAGTCGGGCGTCATCACGCTCGGCGACCGCAGCGATGCGGGCAACCTCACGGTGATCAGCGAACGTACCAACCGGTCCTTCGGTAGCGCGCTGGTGAGCGGCGACGCGATCGTGCTGAACAACGCTGCCAACAACGTGACCGGGACGATCTCGGTGAGTGCCAGCCCGCCGAGCATCGTGCTCGGTGCCGATCTGCAGACCGGCATCGTCCAGAGCGCCAACACGTTGGTGTCGGTGGCCGGTGTCGCCAGCTTCACGGCCGAGGCATCGGGCGCGGGCAGCCTGGGCATCGTGCTCCACAACGCAGGCAACAGTTTCGGCACGCTGCAACTCAGCGGCACCACGGTCGGCGTGACCAACTCGGCCACCGGCTTGACGACGATCGGCAGCGCGCTGGCGACGACCAGCCTGACGCTGAACACCGCCGGCGGGCTGGCCCAGAGCGGGCCCATCATCACGCCGACGCTGGCCATCACCGTCAACGGCCCGGTGCTGCTGAACAACGTCGCCAACGACGTCAACACCGTCGCGCTGAACTCGGGCGGCCATGCGATCAGCTATGTCGACGCGAACGACGTGACGGTGAGCAGCCTCGACGCCCGCGGCGGCAGTGTCGGCCTCAGCGCCGGCGGCGCGGGCAGCCTGAGCCAATCGGGCGCGCTGCTGAACGTCGGCGCCCTGAGCGTCAACGCGGGCGGCGCGGTCACCCTCGACAACGCAGCCAACACGATCGCTGCGCTGGTTGCCTCGACGGCCGGCACCGGGCTGCAGCTGCTGGATTCGGCCGGCGGCCTGACCGTCACCGGCATCGTGCGCAGCACCGGCGGCGACATCACGGTGCGCACCTCGGGCGGTCTCGAGATGAGCGCCGGCAGCCGCCTCGAGGCCGGCGCCGGCAATCTGGTCGTTTCGACCGAAGGCGTCGGCAACTTCATCAACGGCGCGGGTGCCTCGGCGCTCATGGTCGGCACCGGCAAGCGCTGGCTGGTCTACAGCGAAACGCCCGATCTCGTCGCGGGTGCACACACCGTCAAGGACGGCCTGACCTCGTCGTTCCGCCACTATGGCGACACGTACGCGAGCTACCTGCCGGCGGCCGTGACCGAAGCCGGCAACGGCTTCGTCTACGGTGCCGCGGCCGCGACGCTGACGGTCAGCGCGACCGTGACCGGCGCCGCGTCGCACATCTACGGCGATGCGCCGACGGGCAGCCTGAGCTATGCGATCAGCTCCGGCCTGCAAGACAGCGAAGACAACATCGGCAACATCATCAGCGGCGGCGCGGCCGCCTACAGCGCGGCGCTGGCCAACACGATGAACGCCGGCAGCTACGGCATTCGCTACACCGGCGGGCTCACGTCGAACTACGCGCTGGTCGCCGACAGCAACGGTGTCACCTACACGGTGACGCCGGCGGCGCTGACCTACACCGCGAATGCCGCGACCCGCGCCTACGGGGCGGCCGATCCGGCGCTGAGCGGCGGCATCAACGGCTTCAAGCTGGGCCAGAACGCCTCGATCCTAGGCGGCACGGCCAACTGGTCGACCGCCGCGGTGGTCGGCAGCAACGTCGGCCAGTACGCCATCGGCGGCAGTGGCTACACGGTCGGCGCGAACTACAGCTTTGCGCAGGCGTCGAGCAACGCCATCGCGTTCGACATCACCCGGGCCGGCCTGGTGGTGACGACCACGGGCGCGAGCAAGACCTACGACGGCACGCTCTACAGTGGGGGCAACGGCGTCGGCTACAGCGCCTTCGCCAATGGCGAGAACGCGAGCGTGCTCGGCGGCACGCTGGCCTACGCCGGCACGGCGCAAGGCGCGCGCAACGCGGGCAGCTACGTGCTGACCAGCTCGGGCCTGAGCTCGGGAAACTACGCGATCAGCTACGTCAACGGCACCCTGGTGGTCGGCGAGGCCGGCGTGACGCTGACTTCGAGCGACATCGTGAAGACCTACGACGGCACCCGCAATGCGACCGGCACGGCGATGGCGACCGCTGGCACGCAGCTGTTCGGCAGCGACAGCGCGAGCGGCGGCACCTACGTCTTCACCAATGCCAATGCCGGCACCGCGAACAAGACCGTCGCGGTGAGCGGCGTGTCGCTGAACGACGGCAACGGCGGCAACAACTACACCGTCGCCTACGTCGACAACACGGGCAGCACGATCGACCCGGCCCGCCTGACCGTCGCGACCAGCAACGTCACGAAGACCTACGACGGAACGCTCGCGGCCAGCGGTACGGCGACCGTCGTGTCGGGCACGCTGTTCACCAACGTCAGCAACGGCAACGTGCGCGACAGCCTGAGCGGCGCCAGCTTCGCGTTCAGCAACTCCGATGCCGGCACCGGCACCAAGAACGTCAGCACCAACGACGTCAACGTCAGCGACGGCAACGGCGGCGGCAACTACCTGCTCAGTTACGCCGACAACACAACCAGCACCATCAACCGCAAGGCGCTGACCTTCGTCGGCACGGTTGTCGAGAAGTCCTACGACGGCAGCAACGGCGCGACGCTGTCGACTTCGTCGCTGACCGGCTTCGTCGGCAGCGAGACCGTGGTCGCCACCGCCGGCAGCGCAACCTTCGCCGACAAGAACGCCGGCGTCGGAAAGACGGTGACGATCGGCGGCATCGCGCTCGGCGACGGCAGCGGCGGTGGCCTGGCGTCGAACTACGTCGTCAGCCCGACGGCCACGGCCCTCGGCACGATCGATCCGAAGCTCCTGACGGTCAACGCGACGGTCGCCAACAAGGTCTACGACGGCGACGTCAGCGCATCGCTGCAGGGCTTCGGGCTGACCGGCTTCGTCGGCAGCGAAACGGTGACGGGCGTCTTCACCGGCAGCGCCAGCTTCGCCGACAAGCACGTCGGCACGAACAAGGCCGTCACCGTGACCGGCATCAACCTGCTGAACGGCAGCGGCGGCGGCTTGGCGAGCAACTACGCGGTCTCGGCCAACGCCAACAGCAACGCCAACATCACGCCGGCGACGCTGCAGGTGGCCGGGGTTGTGGCGGTCGACAAGGTCTACGACGGCACGCTGAACGCGGTACTGAATACGCAGGCCGCCGTGATCACCGGCGTGATCTCCGGCGACCAGGTTCAGGTCGGCTCGATCACCGGCGCCTATCTGACGAAGGACGTCGGTGTCAACAAGGCGATCGGTACCGGCACCTTCGTGCTCGGCGGCGCCGATGCCGGGGACTACACCCTGGTGCAGCCGACCGGCCTGACCGCGAACATCACGCCGCGCGCGCTGGACGTCTCGGCAGTCGGCATCGACAAGGCCTACGACCGCACGACCGTCGCGCTGGTAGCTTTGGGCGACAACCGGCTCGCCGGCGACTTGCTCACGCTGACATCGAGCAATGCCTTCCTCGACCCGAACGTCGGGAGCGGCAAGTACATCAGCGTCACCGGCATCACGCTGGCCGGCACCGACGCCTTGAACTACACCGCCAACGGCAGCACCGGCGCGTTCGCGACGGTCACGGCCGCAATGCTGGGGGTCACTGCCACCGGCACCAGCAAGGTCTACGACGCGACCACAGGTGCGAGCGTGACGCTCGCCGGCAACGCGTTCAGCGGCGACGTGCTGACGCTTGCCTACGCCTCGGCGGCATTCGACGACAAGAACGTCGGCACCGCCAAGATCGTCACGGTGGGTGGGATCACGGTGACCGGCGCGGCGGTCGGCAACTACACGGTCGGCAGCGTGACCACCACGACGGCCGATATCACGCCGGCGACGATCTCGCAGGTCACGGGCATCAGTGCTGTCGACAAGGTCTACGACGGCACGACGACTGCGACGCTCTCGACCGGCGCGCTGGGTTTCGTCGGCATGTTCGGGGGCGACAGCCTGACGGCGAGCGCGACGAGCGCCGCCTTCGTCGACAAGAACGCGGGCGTCGGCAAGGCGGTGACGATCGGCGGCCTCGTGCTCGGCGGTACCGACGCCGGCAACTACGTCGTGAGCGCGGGCCCGACCTCGAGCGCGGCGACGATCACCCCGGCGCTGCTGGGCATCAGCGCCAGCGCCGCCGACAAGGTCTACGACGCGACAACCGCGGCAAGTGCAAGCCTGGTGGGCAATGCCCTCGGCACCGACGTGGTCGACGTCGGGTTCGGCAGCGCTGTGTTCAGCGACAGGAACGTCGGCATGGGCAAGACCGTCACGGTCGGCGGCATCAGCCTGAGCGGGGCCGATGCTGGGAACTACATGGCCGCAGCCACGGCGACGGCCGACGCCGACATCACGCCGGCGTCGCTCGTCGTGAACGTCTTTGGCGTCGACCGGGTCTACGACGCTACCAACGCCGCCAGCGTCGAGCTGAGCCACACGGCGCTCGGCGCCGACATGGTCGGCGTGGGTTACGGGTCTGCGACGTTTGCCGACAAGAACGTCGGCTCGGGCAAGATCGTCAGCGTGGGCGGCATCGTGCTCAGCGGCGCCGACGCAGGCAACTACACGGCCCACACCACGGCCTCGACGACGGCCAGCATCGCCAGGGCGGCGCTGACCGTCGGCGCCGTCGGCACCGACAAGGTCTACGACACGACGACGGCGGCGACGGTGCAACTGGTCGACAACCGCCTGGGCGACGACGCGATCGTGCTCGGCTACGTCGGCGCCGCCTTCGCCGACAAGAACGTCGGCACCGGCAAGGCGATCGCCGTGGACGGCATCACGATCGGCGGGGCCGACGCCGGCAACTACACGGCCAACGTGGTTGCGACAGCGTCAGCGAACATCACGCCCGCCACGCTGACGATGGGTGCGATCGGCATCGACCGGGTCTACGACGCGACCACCGGTGCCAGCGTCACGCTGACCGGCAATCCTCTCGGCAGCGATGACCTGACCCTGTCCTACGGCTCGGCGGCGTTCACCGACAAGAACGTGGGCAGCGCCAAACTCGTCAACGTCGGGGGCATTGCGCTCGGCGGTGTCGACGCGCTCAACTACGCCGTCGACTGGACGGCGACGACCACGGCCAGCATCACTCCGGCCGTGATCAGCCAGGTCACAGGCATCCGCGCCGCGGACAAGATGTACGACGGCGGCACCGACGCGACGCTGGCGACCGCTTCGCTGGGCTTCGTCGGCCTGCTCGGCAGCGACAGCCTTACCGCGACCGCGGTGAGTGCGGTTTTCGCCGACAAGAACGCCGGCGTCGCCAAGTCGGTGACCATCAGCGGCATCGCACTCGGCGGGGCCGACGCCGGCAACTACACGCTCGTCTCCACCCGCATGGCAAGCACCGGCACCATCACGCCGGCCGCGCTGGCGGTCACCGCACGCGGCACCGACCGGGTCTACGACGCGACCACCGCAACGAGCGTCACGCTCGCCGACGGCCGCTTCGCCGGCGACGTGCTGAGCGTGGGCTACACCAGCGCGGCGTTCGCCGACAAGCACGCCGGGCTCGGCAAGCTCGTCAACGTCGACGGCATCACCGTGACGGGCATCGACGCCGGCAACTACAGCCTCGCCGGCTCGCTGACGACGACGGCCGACATCGCCCGGGCGGCCCTGCAGGTCGGCGCGACCGGGATCGCCAAGGTCTACGACGCCGGCCTCGGCGCCAGCGTCACGCTTGCCGACGATCGCAACGCGGGCGATGTGCTGACCCTGGGCTACGGCGCGGCCAGCTTCGCCGACAAGAACGTCGGCACGGGCAAGGCCGTCGCGGTCAGCGGCATCTTCCTGTCGGGTGCCGACGCGGACAACTACACCTCCAACGGCACGGCGACGACCACCGCCGACATCGGTAAGGCGAACCTGGTGCTCAACGCGGTCGGCATCGACCGGGTCTACGACACAACCACGGCAGCGACCGTGCGGCTCGTCGACAACCGCCTCGGCGACGACAACCTCGTGCTCGACTACACCGGTGCCAAGTTTGCCGACAAGAACGCGGGCGTCGACAAGGCGATCACGGTCACCGGCATCACCGCAGGTGGCGCAGATGCCGGCAACTACAACGTCGCCACCAGCGGCAGCGCGACGGGCACGATCGGCAAGGCCGAACTGGCCGTCAGCGCCACCGCGCAGACGCGCGTCTACGACGCGACGACCTCGATCGACGTGACGCTGACCGACACGCCGCTGGGCAACGACGCGGTCGATGTGGGCTACGCCATGGCGTCGCTCGCCGACAAGAACGCCGGGCTCGGCAAGACCGTCGTCGTCACCGGCCTCAGGCTGAGCGGCGCTGACGCCGGCAACTACAGCGTCTCGGACCACGTGACGACCGCTGCAGACGTGACGCCTGCCGGCCTGACGCCGGGTGCGGTCGGCCTGTCCAAGCTCTACGACGGCACCGACCGCGCGAACGTCGTATTGAACGACGACCGCATCACCGGTGACGACTTGTTGCTCGCTTACGGAACGGCAACCTTCGACGACGGCATGGTCGGCACGGCTCGGGCGATCGCGGTCGACGGCATCCGCATTTCGGGCGGCGCCGACCAGGGCAACTACGTGCTGACCGGCACGACGGCGACGACCACCGGCGAGGTCTCGGCATACGCCGACAGCTGGTCGCTGACGCCGCAGGTGCCGCTGCCGCTGACGATGCCGACGACATCGCCGCCGATCGCGCTGCTCGATGGGCAGCTGCCGGCAGGCTTCGGAGAGGGGTCGGTCGGAGGCGCGGAAAGCGCGGGCCCCACTGGCGCCGTCGCGACGCAGGTCGGTGTCAGCGGCACCGCCAGCACCGACACGAAAGTCGGGGTTGCGAACGGTACAGGCAGCGTTGGCATGGAAGCGGGCGCAGCGGCTGTCGCGGGCAGTGCCGGGTCGAAGTCGGCAACCGGCGCCGCAGGCGCAAGCGACCGCGGCTCCTCGGGTGGCGCCGGCACGGCGACCGCATCAACCGGGGCCACGGCCGCAGGCGACGGTGCAACCGCGGCAGCAGTCGGAAGCAACGTGTCGAATCCGGGCAGCCGGACGTCGGCCGGCGACGTGATCACGGTGGCGCTGGTTCGCAACGCGACCGGCGGCGACGTCGGCATGGTCTCGGTCGTGGTACCGGCGGCAATGGTCGCGTCGGGCGAGGGCTATGGCTTCGCGTTGCCGGCCCAGTTGGCCGAACTGCCGGGCGGCGGCGGCGTCCGCGTCACGCTGCCCGACGGCGCTGCGCTGCCGTCGTGGCTGCGCTACATGCCGGGCACGAAGAGCTTTGCGATCTCCGGGAATGCGGCAGGCGTCCTGCCGATCGAAGTCCTGGTGCGGATCGGTAATCGAAACTGGATGCTCGTCATCACCGAGCGCACTGGGCGTTGAGGTCCGACACACCCTCTCGCCCAGTTCCTCGCAAGTGTCCGATGGCGAGGTCTGCAACCCGTTGATGCCGGTTGCTGGCGGCGTATACACCTGCTCGCCTGACCGTTTGCAGTACGTCCGAGACCGTGATTCCGAAGTCCGTATACGCCCAATCGCACCCGCTTCGGCAACATGGGGACTCCAGGGGGACTGGTGGAGAGACTTGTGCCCTGATCTCCAGGTCATATCGGGCTTGAAGAGTCACTCGCAGATACTGGGCCATCATGGCGTGTGATTCTGGAAGTCCGGGCTGGACGGCTTCGCGGTGGACTTGTCACTTTTCATCAACAACCTAGTCTCAATCATGCTGGCCACCGGGGTTCCCAGCAAACGGTGCCCGACCCGGCGGTCAACGGTACATTCGTCCGGCGAGAAGTACATTCGAGGTGCAGCCCCGGGGAGGACTCGATGTTCACGTTTTTGAGATTCCTGGCGATCGTGGCCTTCGCCATCGCAACCGGCGCCACGCAGACGGCTGCGGTGGCTCAGGCGCCGCAGACGCTGCGGCAGTTCGTGTACGTTCTTCGTGTGGTCCCAGCATTGCACGACTCGATCGCGTGGACGTCGAGGGAGAACGATGCCGTAGGCAGGCACTTCGCTCGCCTGACAGAAGCGACAAAGCTGGGAAAGGTGATCTTCGCGGGCAAGACTGCTGAGCCGCTCAATGCAACATTCGGTCTCGTTGTCTTCGAGGCCGAGAATGAAGCTGCGGCCAGGCAGTTCATGGAGTCAGATCCAGCCGTCGTGGCCGGGGTCATGTCGGCTACGCTGCATCCATATTCACTCGCCCTGCAGCGCAAGTGATGGGTGAGCGGGCAACCCCGCGTTCAAGCGGAGCGCCAACAACAGGCCGGACGGGAGTCGCAATGTCCAGGTTTCTTCGCATGCTCTTGGCTGTCGTTGTTGGCTTCGTGCTAGGCAGCGTCGTCAACATGGCACTCATCTCCGTCAGCGGCAAAGTCATTCCGCCACCCACCGGAGCCGACATCACCACCATGGAAGGGCTGAAGGCCTCGCTGCATCTCTTTGAACCGAGACACTTCATCTTTCCGTTCTTGGCGCACGCGCTCGGAACCCTTGTCGGCGCACTGATCGCCTGCTGGCTCGCCCCCGGCAAGTCACCGCTTCCGGCCTACATCGTCGGCGGCCTGTTCCTCCTGGGCGGCATAGCCAATGCGGTCATGCTTCCCGCACCTTCCTGGTTCATTGCCGCGGATCTGGTGCTCGCATACGTGCCGGCGGCTTGGCTTGGCCAGACACTTGCCAGACGGATGTCCGGCAGCAGCCCAGCAAGTCGTTGAAAGGCGCCGGGCTTGGCCCGCACCGCGGCGCCTTCAATAGGGCAGCCCGACGTAGTTTTCGGCCAGCGCCGCCTGCGCCTGGCGCGAAGCGAATAGGTAGTCCAGCTCGGTGTCCTGCAAGCGCCGGTCGAATGCGCTGCTGTCTGGGAAGTGGTGCAGCAACGAGGTCAGCCACCACGAGAAGCGCTGCGCCTTCCACACACGCGCGAGCGCCTTCTTCGAGTAGCCGTCAAGGCCGCTGTCGTCCTGCCGTCGGTAGTGGTCGACGAAGGCGTCGTACAGGTAGTGGATGTCGGCACCTGCGCTGTTCAGGCCCTTGGCACCGGTGGGCGGCACGATGTGCGCCGCGTCGCCGGCCAGGAAGAGCCGGCCGTAACGCATGGGCTCGGCGACGAAGGAGCGCAGCGGCGCGATGCTCTTCTCTATCGACGGCCCGGTCACCAGTCCGGCCGCCAGCGCGGCAGGCAGGCGGGCCTTGAGCTCGTCCCAGAAACGTGCGTCGGACCAGTCGTCGACCTTGTCGGTGAGCGGCACCTGCACGTAGTAGCGGCTGAGCACCTGCGAGCGCAGCGAGCACAGCGCAAAGCCGCGCGGGTGGCGCGCGTAGACCAGTTCGGGCGACACTGGCCTGGTGCGCGACAGCACGCCCAGCCAGCCGAAGGGGTAGACACGTTCGAACTCGGTGAGGCGGTCCTTCGGTATCGATTTCCGGCTGACACCGTGGAAGCCGTCGCAGCCGACGACGTAGTCGCAGTCGACCCGGTGCACGGTACCGCCCTGGTGGTAGCTCAGCCAGGGGCGGTCGCTGTCCAGGTCGTGCGGCTGCACGTCCTCGGCGTCGTGCACGACGGTGCCGCCCAGCCTGTCGCGCGCGGCGTAGAGATCGCGCGTGAGCTCGGTCTGGCCGTAGATGACGACGGAACTGCCGCCCGTCAGGCCCTGCAGGTCGATGCGATGCTGCACGCTGTCGGAGGCGATGGAAAAGCCTTGGTGGATCTCGCCTTCGGCGTCCATGCGCCCGGCCACCTGGGCCTGCCGCATCAGCGCCGCGAAGCCTTGTTCCAGCACACCGGCGCGGATGCGGCCCAGCACGTGGTCGCGGGTCTGCCGTTCCAGCACCACGGTGTGAATGCCCTGCAGGTGCAGCAGTTGCGAGAGCAGCAGCCCGGAAGGGCCGCCGCCGATGATGCCGACTTGGGTGTGCATGGCTTTGTCTGACGTGGTCCGGCGCGCCGTGAAGGCACATGCGAGCATCGCCTGCCCCTGCCAGCCAGGCAATCGGGGTCACACCGGGCGGCATCGCCGCGTAAGCTTTCGCCAGGGTCTGCCCGAGTCTGGGCATCACGCGCGTGGCCGTAGAGTCGCAGATGACATGACGGTATCGCGCAGACAGCCCTCCCACCGCCCGGCGCGCACGAGGAGTTGGCGCGCCATGTTCGTGAGCAAGTCGAAGACCCGGGCCCATGTCGTGGCCGGACGTCCGTCCGAGTAGCGCGGCGCCGACGCGCACGCCACCGCAGTGGAACGCATCGATGCCTTGGTGATAGGCGCCGGAGTGGTCGGCCTGGCGGTGGGCCGCGCGCTGGCCCAGGCGGGTTTCGAGACCATCGTCACCGAGGCCGCCGACGGCATCGGGCAGGGTGTCAGCTCGCGCAACAGTGAAGTCATCCACGCCGGGCTGTATTACGCCCCCGGCTCGTTGAAGGCGCGGCTGTGCGTGCGCGGCAAGCAGTTGCTTTACGCGCTGTGCGCCAGCCACGGCGTGCCGCACGCGGCCTGCGGCAAGCTGGTGGTGGCGACCGCGCCCGGGCAGCACGCGGCGCTGGAACAACTGGCGCGGCGGGCGCACGACAACGGCGTCGAGGTCCAGGCCCTGAGCGCGGACGAGGCCCGCGCGCTCGAGCCCGAACTGGCCTGCACGGCGGCGCTGTGGTCGCCCAGCACCGGCATCGTCGACAGCCACGCGCTGATGCTCGCCCTGCAGGCCGACCTGGAAGCTGCGGGCGGCCTGGTGGCGCTGCAGTCGGCCGTTCGGGCGGCCCGTTTCACGCCGGGCCGGCCGGCGGTGCTGCAAGTGCACGCCGCCGACGGCGACTTCGAGATCGAGGCGCAGCGTGTCGTCAACGCCGCCGGCCTGCACGCCTGTGCGCTGGCACGGGCTTTCGACGGGCTGGCGCCGGCGCAGGTGCCGCGTGCGCACTACGCCAAGGGCAGCTACTTCACGCTGCCCGGCCGGCCGCCGTTCCGGCACCTCGTCTACCCGGCTCCGGTGGATGCCTGGCTGGGTGTGCATGTCACGCTGGACCTGGCCGGCCAGGTGAAGTTCGGCCCCGACCTCGAGTGGCTGGGTGCGGAGCGGCCCGAGGACATCGACTACACCGTCGACGCGGCCCGTGCTGCGCCCTTCGAGGCGGCCATCCGGCGCTACTGGCCGGGCCTGCCCGAGGGTGCACTGCAGCCGGGGTACAGCGGCGTGCGGCCGAAGATCCACGGGCCAGGCGAGCCAGCGCCCGACTTCCGCATCGACGGCCCGGCGCAGCACGGTGTGGCCGGGCTCGTGAACCTGTTCGGCATCGAATCACCGGGGCTCACCGCGTCGTTGGCCATCGGCGAAGAGGTGCTGTCGATGCTGGGGGCGCCATGACGGCGGCTGCGCTGCGGTGAAGGTGCATGTCGCGAAGCGACGGCGACATGAAAAACGGCCTCCGAAGAGGCCGTTCGTTTCAGCGCGGGACGCTCAGGCCTTCTTGGCCCAGGCGCTGCACCAGCCGGGGCCGGCCACCTGCTTGGCGCCGAACAGCGGGCAACCGCCCCAGGCATCAGTGGGCTTGCCCTGGTACAGCGCGCAGTTGCTGCACTTCTGGTCGTTGCTGTGCTTCGGGAACTTCTTCGTGTCGGCCTTCTTGGTGTCGGCAACGTAGCCCAGGGCGACGGCCTGTGGGTCCTTCTCGTCGAGCTTGGCGGCCTGGGCCTGCGCCTGGCTGGCGGCCAGCGCGGTGCCGGCAACGGCCACTTGCATCAGGAAGGTGCGACGGGTGCTTTGCGACATGGAAATCGGTCTCCGAGAGGTGGTAGGAAAGGACTTAACGCGTCAGGGGGCCGAAACGGTGACACCCAGGCAGGTGTTGCATCGGCCCAGGCCACGCAGGCGCGGATCGGGTTTGCCGTCACCGGTCTTGAAGTTGGCGTGGCAGCGGATGCACACGTACATCTTCGAACTGGACATCATCGGACGCACGCCGGGTTCGGCATTCGGCCGCGCGGCCGTGTACTCGGCCTGGGTCTGGCGGAGCTTGGGCCCGCTGGAGGCGTCTGAGGCTGGAGGCGTGCGGCGAGTTGTCATAGCAGAAGTGGTGCCGGGGTGAAGGCCCCGTTCGTCGCGAAGCGTCTATTGTCCCCTGAAATCGAAGCCCTTGGCACTCCGGACTGTCATGGGGGGAGCGAAGCACTCACCCCCGGGGGGCGAGGTCGGGCACGCGCACGGTGCAGACGATGCCGCGTTCGCCGTTCTCCCGCCAGGCCACCTCGCCGCCCAGCAGCTTCACGCGCTTGCGCACGCCGCCCAGCCCGAGCCCGTGCGACCAGGACTCGGGGGCGCGGCCCTCGCCGTCGTCGGCGACCTGCAGCACCAGCAGCGGGCCCTGCAGCCTGAAGGCGACGTCGATGTGGCTGGCATGGCCGTGGTACAGCGCATTGCTCACCAGTTCGCGCAACACTCGCGTCAGCGCCGACCATTGCACGACCGAGAGTGCGCGGTCGTGGTCGATGTCGAAGGCCCAGCCCAGCTCGACCTGGGCCACCGCCAAGCGGTGCGTGAGGTCGGCCTTCCACTCGGCCGCGGCGTGCGAGAAGCGGTGCTCCGAGGCGGCCAGGCCGCGTGTCAGCGTCTTCAGGTCGAGCAGCGTGTGGCGGATGTAGTCCTCCATCTCGCGTGTGGGGGCCTGGTACATCAGCGTCAGCAGGCGTGCACCGATGTCGTCGTGCAGGTCCTGTGCGATGCGCTGGCGCTCCTCGAAGCGGCCGCGCTCGACGGCGGCGTCGTAGGCTACGGCACGGCACAACTGCTCGACCATGCGGTCGGCCAGGCGCGCGTCCTCGAGCGTGAACAGGCGGTGCCCGCGCCGCGCGAAGCGCAGCACCAGCGCAGGATGGGCGCGGTCGCCGCCGCCTGCTTCGTGCGCGCCGTCGCGCGTCGGCACCACCAGCGCCGCGCCACCGCCGACCACGCGTGCACGCGGCGGGCCTTCTTCAAGGCGCTGCACCTCCAGCGGCTCGAACAGCTCGCGCAGCAGCTCGGCCAGCAGCTGCGGGAAGCGCCGCGGGTGCGCCTGCACGGCGCGTGCGGCGCGGTAGAGGTGCTCGAAGGTGCGCTCGGTGGTGAGCACACTGCTGCCGATGAGGTGGTTCAGCACCCATTGCCGTGCCGCCGCGTACAGGGCGATGCCGATGAACACCGCCAGCGCCAGCGAGGTGAAGGTGCCGAGCGAGAACACGGCGACGAAGAGCAGGTCGAGCGAGGTGGCCACCGTGCTCGCCCCGGCGAGCAGCGCAAACTCGCGCAGCACCTGCCGCCGCCGCGTCAGCAACGGCGTCAGCAGCAGCAACGAGGCCAGGAAGAGGTGCCAGGTGACGGCAGCGCCGCCGGCCACGGCGGGTGTGGCATAGGGTGGGCGCGATGCCAGCGCCGCGGCGGTGCTCACCAGAACGAGCGTGACCAGCGCGGCCGCGGCCAGGCCCTGCATGATCAGCGCGTAGGGGTTGGGCTCGATCCGGTGCGAAACGCGTGCCACCACCAGCGCCGCGGCCCCCAGCGCCAGGAACGCGCCCTGCCCCAGCCACCACAGCGGCAGCGCCGCACCCCAGGTCACGAGCAGGCCCCAGGCCGGCACCACCGCCCAGGCTGCCAGCGCCAGACGGTGCGCGTGGGGCAAGCGCCGCGGGTGGAGGAGGAAGATGTGCACCGCGGCAGCGGCCGTGCAGAGGTCCAGCGCCACGCGCACCGCCAGGTCGCTGGCCAGGGCGCCGGCGGGCAGCCCCAGCCCGTCCGTGCTCTCGACGGCGATGAACAGCAGGTTGCCCGCCTGGCACAGCGCCATCACCACGAAGAGCAGGGTGGATGGCAGCGGCCGCGCCATCATCAGCACGGCCGCAAAGAGGTAGAGCGCCAGCGCCAGCGCCGCCAAAGGCCAATAGAGCCAGCCCAGGCCGCCGTAGCCGCGCGCCGTCACCGGCGCCTCGGCGATGCTGCCATCCGCGAAGTGCAGTTGCACACGGCTGGCGGGTGCCGCCAGCACGGCGGCAAGTGCTTCGTGCTGGCTCACCTGGCGTGCGCGCGCGCCGTCGTCCACCTGCCAGCGCGGCCAGCGGTGCAGCAGCAGCGCGTCCACCGGCTGCGCCAGCCCGCCGATGGCCACGACGGCCTGACCACGGCGGGCGTCGAGCGCTGGCGCCGGGTGGGCCTTCAGAACGAGTTCACCGGCCGGGCCGGCGGCCCAGGTGCCTTCGACGTGGGGCGTCGTGGCCAGCCAGCGCGCCAGGGCAAACACCACCAGGCAGCCCAGCACCACTGCCAGGACCAGCGCCTGGCGCCGCCAGCCCACCCAGCGCGGCGGTGCAGCGCCGTCCAGGCTGCCCGCGAAGGCGCTGGCCTCGAAGGGCGGGTCTTCCTTTTCGGCTGCCCCGGTGTCCCGCCGGCGCGGGGCGGACTTCGCGGCCGTCATGGCGGCGCGCCAGGGCCGTTCAGCAGCCGGCGGCCCGGCCGGCGCGCCGCGGCGCGGCCATCACACCAGTCCCTGCTTGCTGGCCAGCACGGCCGCCTCGGCGCGACTGGACACGTTCAGCTTCTTGTAGATGGACTTGATGTGGTCGTTGACGGTGAACCACTTGATGCCCATGTAGCCCGCGATCTCCTTGATCGTGAAGCCCTTGCTGAGGTAGGTGAGCACCTCGCTCTCGCGCGGCGTCAGGCGGTCGTGCTCGGGCAGGCGCTCGATGGGCACCGGCTTGCTCGTGGTGAAGCCGGAGGCGGGCATGAAGCCGGAGTCGGGCGCTGCGTTGTCGCCACCGCCATTGCGGAAATGCGTGAGCAAGCGCCGCGCGATGGCCGGCGACAACGGCGGCTGGCCACGCACGATCTTCTGCAATTCCTCCACCAGCACCTCGAAGCGGTCTTCCTTCAGCAGGTAGCCGTCGGCGCCGTACTGCAGCGCGGGGAAGAGATGGTCGTCGTCGCTGTACAGCGTGGTGACGATCTTGGTCGCCGGGTAGTGCCGCAGCTCGTCCAGCAATTCCATGCCGTTGCCGTCGGGCAGTTCCAGGTCGACCAGGACGAGCTTGAAGGGGTCGACACCGTGCAGGCCCTGGGCGCCACCGGTCAGCGCGATGTGCTTGCGCGCACTCTCCAGGTCGCCGGCCTCGGTGATGGCGATGGCGTCGCTGAAGCTCTCTCGCACGACGCGACAGAGGAAGCTGCGCGCAACCGGGTTGTCTTCGAGGATCAGCACCTTGACGGCCATCAGGCAACGCTCCACCGGGGGTAAGAGTTCGATGCTAGCGCCTAAAGCCGCACGCGCAGGTGCTGGCAACCCCCTCTTACGGGTTGACCAGCAGCAGCTTGCCCATCACCTGGCGCGTGCCCATGCGCGCGTAGGCCGCCTTCAGTTCGCTCATCGGCAGCGTGCTGTCGATCACCGGCTTGAGCTTTCCCTGCGCGTATCCCATTGCCAGCTGCGCCAGCGCCGCGGCGCTGGCCTGAGGCTCGCGGCGCACGAAGTCGCCCCAGAACACGCCGACGACCGAAGCGCCCTTGAGCAGCGCCAGGTTCCAGGGCAGGGCAGGGATGCCGCCGCCGGCAAAGCCCACCACCAGGTAGCGGCCGCGCCAGGCGATGCCGCGGAACACCGGCTCGGCCAGCTCGCCGCCGACGGGGTCGTAGACGACGTCGGGGCCTTTGCCGTCGGTCAGCGCCTTCAGCGTCTCGCGCAGGTTCTGCAGGTTCTCGCCGCCGTAGTTAAGCGTCGCGTCGGCGCCGAGTTCACGCAGCCGTTGGCACTTCAGGTCGGTGGACGCGGCGGCGATGACACGTGCGCCTGCCGCCTTTGCGATCTGCAGCGCCGCGGTGCCCACGCCGCCGGCCGCGCCGAGCACGAGCACGGTCTCGCCGGGCTGCAACTGCGCGCGGTCCATCAAGGCATGGTGCGAGGTGCCGTAGGTAAAGGCGAAGGCCGCGCCGTCGGCGAGCGCAAAACCCGGCGGCAGCGGGATCACGTTGGCAGCGCCCACCACGGCGTGCGTGCCGAAGCCGCCATGGCTGCCGATGGCGGCCACCGGCATGCCCGGCTTCAGGTGCTTGACGCCCTCGCCCACCGCGTCGACGAGGCCCGAGAACTCAGAGCCCGGCACGAAGGGCAGCGGCGGCTTGACCTGGTACTTGCCGTGCACCGTCAGCAGGTCGGGGAAGTTCAGGCTGGCGGCGTGGATGGCGATGCGCACCTGGCCCGGGCCGGGTTCGGGGGTGGGCAGTGCCTGCCAGGTGAGCGCGTCGGCGCCGTCGAGCGTGGTGCAGAGCCAGGCGTGCATGGGGTCCTTGTGGTGCGGCGCGGACCTACAGGCCCTGCCGCTGCAGCGGCGCGGCCAGCGCCTGGCGCAGGCTGTCGATGCTGTCGGCCAGGTGCACGCCGGTGTCGCTTTCGGCGCTGCCGCGGTGTGTGCCACGTGCGCCGTGCACGGCTTCCAGCCGCGCGAGCAGCTGGCGTGCCTGCTGGCGCAGCAGGCCGCGGGCGTCGGCGCGCACGGTAGGCGAGGTGCGCAGCAGTGCCGCCACCAGGCGGTTGACGTGGCTGCGCTGGAGCTCGCGGCGCTCGGGGCGAATGTCGCGCGCTGTGGCGGCGCGGTTGAGTTCGCTCCAGACGTCGTCGCCCAGGCGCTGGTAGAGCTCGGCAAGCTGGAAGGCGTCGCGCGGCCGGTCGACCTTGGTCGCGCTGTCGAGCACCCGTGCGGCCAGGCTGTCGCTCATCAGGTGGTTCAGCAGCGCGCGCTGCAGGTCGAGCAGGCGCTGCGCCAGCGCGAAGTCGGTGGGCTCGCCCATGCTCTCGGCGCGGTCGAGGTAGTCGGGCGCCAGCCGCCGCTGCAGCGCAGGTGTCAGGCTCAGGCCGTCTGCGGCGAGCACGGCGCGTGACATCAGGTCGAGCGATTCACGCTGCAGCTTGACGTCCACCGGCAGCAAGGGGTCACGCCCACTGCCCGGAAAGTCGCGCAGCGTGCGCACGCCACCGATCTGGCGCGCCAGCACCGCCACCGAACGCGCCACGTCGCCGATGGCGAAGCCCAGCGAGCGGCGCAGCACGGCGTAGTCGCGGTCGGGCGGCAGTTCGCGGGTCTCCTGGCGCTTGAAGAGGTCGCGCGCGATCTCCAGCCGCTTGGCGGCGAAGGCCAGCGGGTCGGCGCCCAGGTCGCCCTGGATCGTCTCGGGGTCGAGGCCGAGGAAGATGTCCTCGTCGGTGCCGAAGGCCAGCAGCGGTTCCTTGCTGCGCTCGGCGATGCGTTGCAGTTCGGCGCGTTCTTCCGCCGGCTTGATGCCCGCCGGCAGCGGTTTGTACGCGTACTCGATGGCCCAGTAGTCGTAGGGGCCCAGTGTGGTCTGGAAGGGCACGCCGCCGGTCTGGCCCGGGCGCGGCAGGTTCACGGCGTTGTATTCCATCACCGAGCCTGTGGTGCCATGGGCGCGCGTGAACTCGGCGTCGGCCAGCTGCGCCTCGGTGTAGGCGCGCGAGGCGCGGAAATTGTGGCGCAGGCCCAAGGCGTGGCCGACCTCGTGCAACACGACTTCCTTGACGTAGTCCTGCACGAACTGCTGCGCCAGCGGGCTGTCGGGTTCGAGCGTGCCGCGCGCTTCCAGCACGTCCATCGCGTAGCCGAGCTGCTCGGCGGCCAGGTGGCCGTGCATGCAGCGGGCATGTTCCTGCGGGTTGTAGGGCAGTCCCTCGCGCGCGGCGCGCTCGACGGGGGGCTCGAAGAGATGTGCGAAGGCCTGCGCGAAGTTTGCCGGCGTGCCACCGCCGGCCACCGCGCTTGCACCCAGCACCTGCGAACGCAGGCCGCGCACGTTGCGCGTGGTGATGCCCTCGACCGCAATGTCGGCGTCGAGGATCTCGCCCGTGCGCGGGTCGATGTGCGTGGGGCCTATGGCGCCGAACACCGGGTTGGCGTTCATCATCCAGCGCACCGAGGCGTAGCCGTAGTCCAGCGTGTCGAACTTGGCGTCGTCGGGCTGCTGTTCGGCCTTGATCGCGCCGCGGATGCCGATCTTCTCGAAGGCCTTGTTCCATTCGAGGATGGCCGCGCGCACCGTCTCGCGGTAGCCGGTGGGCACGTTGCGGTCGATCCAGAAGGTGATGGGCCGCACGGGCTCGGACATCTCGGCGGCCGGGTCCTTCTTCTCGATGCGCCAGCGTGTCACGTAACGCTGGCGCGGCGACAGCGCCAGGTCGTCGGCGAAGTCGAGCACGGTGGTGCTGAAGAGGCCCACGCGCGGGTCCGCGCGGCGCGGGGCCATGGGCACTTCGGGCAGCGGCGCCAACGAGTAGCTCAGACCGACGAGCAGGCTGCGCGCGTCGGGCAGGAAACGTGGCAGCACGGGCACCGGCGCGCCGGGCGGCGCGCCGGGCGAGGGCAGGTTGACGTTGCCGGTGAAGAAGTGGGCCTGTGTCTCGATGATGGTGGCCACCGGCGAGCCGCGCAGCGCCGTCAACACGGTGTTGTTGCGGTCCAGCCCGTAACCCTGGCGCAGCCCGCGCTGCAGCATCATGCCGATGCCCATCAGGTCGCCCAGGAAGATGCCGTTGGCTTCGACGAGCACGCTCTTGCGGTCGGGGTGGGGCTGGCTCGACACCGGCACCGAGGCCAGCAGGCTGTTGGCATAGCTGTCGGCCACGGCGCGCGCTTCGGGGGTGCCGGCCGCGGCCGTCACCTCGGTGTTGCGGGCGAGCAGCCGCACCTGGTTGTGCACACGCACGAACTCGTCCAGTTGCGCGCCGCCGGCGCCGTTGATGGGCAGGGCCATCAGGCCGCCCAGCACCCAGGCCTCACTGATGCCGCTCTTGATCTTGGGCGAGAGCAGGAAAGGCTGGCCCATTTGCGCGGGCATCAACTCGATCCAGACCTTGTCTTCCTTCTGCCAGAGCGTCAGCGGGCCGTCGATGCGCCGGGCGTCCTTGATGACGGTGGCAAAAGGTGGCGGGCCGGGTGGCGGACCAGGTGGCGCGCCCGTCGGCCGGGCGCCTGGTGTTCCTGCTGCCGCAGCGGCAGTGGGCATGGCCGCACCGGCAGCGGGCGCAGCCGCAGCCGCCGGCGCCGGCGCCGGGGGCGCCGCAGTGGCCTTGGCAGCGGCTTCGTCCTTGGGCATCTGCGCGCAGGCCCCCAGGAGCACGGCCGCCGCCGCGGTCAGCGCCGATCGGCAGAACGGGGTGCGTGTAGGCATGGGGCAGGGGCCGGCAAGGCGCTGGGAGGTCGAAATTCCATTGTCGGCCAAAGCCCCACGTGGCGCCGCCCGCCGGCCGATACCTTCACGCGCGGCGGTGACAAACGCCGCATCCGGCACATCCGGCACATCCGGCGGGGCCGGACGCGCCGCGCCGGCTCAGCGGATCGGCTTGAAGCGCACGCGCTTGGGCCGCGCGCCCTCTTCACCCAGGCGCCTGACCTTGTCGGCCTCGTACTCGTGGTAGTTGCCGTTGAAGAAGAGCCATTGCGAGTCTCCCTCGCAGGCCAGGATGTGGGTGCAGATGCGGTCGAGGAACCAGCGGTCGTGGCTGATGACCATGGCGCTGCCGGCAAATTCGAGCAGCGCCTCTTCCAGCGCGCGCAGCGTCTCGACGTCGAGGTCGTTGGACGGCTCGTCCAGCATCAGCACGTTGCCGCCCTTGGCCAGCGTCTTGGCCAGGTGCAGGCGGCCGCGTTCACCACCCGACAGGCTGCCGACCTGCTTCTGCTGGTCGTTGCCCTTGAAGTTGAAACGGCCGAGGTAGGCCCGGCTGGGCATCACGAACTTGCCGACGATGATGTTGTCCAGCCCGCCCGAGACGTCCTCCCACACCGTCTTGTCGCCCTGCAGGCTCTCGCGGCTCTGGTCGACGAAGGCCAGTTGCGCCGTCTTGCCGATCTTCACCTCACCCGAGTCGGGCTTCTCCACCCCCTGGATCATGCGGAACAGCGTCGACTTGCCCGCGCCGTTGGGGCCGATGATGCCGACGAGGGCGCCGGCGGGCACCTTGAAGCTGAGCTTGTCGATGAGCAGGCGGTCGCCAAAACTCTTGCTGACGTTGTCGAACTCGATGACCTCGTTGCCCAGGCGCTCGGCCACGGGGATGAAGATCTCGGTGGTCTCGTTGCGCTTCTGGTACTCGACGTCGCTCAGTTCCTCGAAGCGCGCCAGGCGGGCCTTGCTCTTGGTCTGGCGCGCCTTGGCGTTCGAACGAACCCACTTGAGTTCCTCCTTCATTGCCTTCATGCGCGCGTCTTCGCTCTTCTGCTCGACCTCCAGGCGCTTTTCCTTCTGGTCCAGCCAGTCGGAGTAGTTGCCCTTCCAGGGAATGCCCTGGCCGCGGTCGAGTTCGAGGATCCACTCGGCGGCGTTGTCGAGGAAGTAGCGGTCGTGGGTGATGGCGACGACCGTGCCCGGGAAGCGCTGCAGGAAGTGCTCCAGCCATTCCACCGATTCGGCGTCCAGGTGGTTGGTGGGTTCGTCGAGCAGCAGCATGTCGGGCTTGCTCAGCAGCAGGCGGCACAGCGCGACGCGGCGCTTCTCGCCGCCCGAGAGCAGGCCGATCGTCGCGTCCCAGGGCGGCAGGCGCAGCGCGTCGGCGGCCAGCTCCAGCTGCAGGTCGGTGTTTTCGCTGCCGGCGGCGGCGATGATGGCTTCCAGGTCGTGCTGCTCGGCGGCCAGCTTGTCGAAGTCGGCGTCGGGCTCGGCGTACTCGGCGTAGACCTCGTCCAACCGCTTCTTGGCTGCCAGTACACCGCCCACGCCTTCTTCCACCACTTCGCGCACCGTCTTGTCGGCGGGCAGCAGCGGCTCCTGCGGCAGGTAGCCGATGTTCAGGCCAGGCATGGGCACGGCTTCGCCCTCGAACTCCTTGTCGACGCCGGCCATGATCTTCAGCAGCGTGCTCTTGCCTGAGCCGTTGACGCCCAGCACGCCGATCTTGGCGCCAGGGAAGAAGGACAGGCTGACGCCCTTCAGGATCTGCCGCTTCGGCGGCACGACCTTGCCGACGCGGTTCATGGTAAAGACGTACTGGGCCATGGCAGGGGGTCTCGTGTGGTGATCAGGGCAACCCGCAATTATCGGCGACACGCGGCCGGCAGCAACCTGGCGGCGGCTGGAGCGGACGGGACGGCAGGCTCAGGTCGGGCGGCTGCAGGTCGCACAGGAGCACAAAGAGCGGTGCGTGGCCATGCCACGCGGGCGGCACCGACGGTGTTCACGCATGCGCAGGCCGGGTGGCATCCCGCGGGCGCGGGCTTCGCCCGGTACAATGCAAACCGTGTCGTGGCATCCAGTCATCGCGGCACAGTCGACTCCGACGTCAACTTCCCCTCGCGCCTACCCGACTGGTGCGCCCGCAACGGGCGACAGCAGGCTGCGAACCACGGCCCCTTTGGCGGGCTGAAAAATCAAAATGCAATTCACTGACCTCGGCTTGGCCGAGCCGCTCCTGCGCGCCGTTCACGAGCACGGCTACGACACCCCCACCCCCATCCAGGCGCAGGCCATCCCCCAGGTGCTGAAGGGCGGCGACCTGCTGGCCGGCGCGCAGACCGGCACCGGCAAGACCGCCGGTTTCGTGCTGCCCATGCTGCACCGCCTGATGGCCACGCCGGCCGTCAAGGACGCGCGCGGCCGTGTGCCCATCCGCGCCCTCATCCTGACGCCGACACGCGAGCTCGCGGCCCAGGTCGAAGAGAGTGTGCGCACCTACGGCAAGTACGCCGGGTTGAGCAGCATGGTGATGTTCGGCGGTGTCGGCATGTCGCCGCAGGTCGACAAGCTGAAGCGCGGCGTCGACATCCTGGTGGCCACGCCCGGACGTCTGCTCGACCACGCGCAGCAGCGCACGCTGGACCTGAGCCACGTCGAGATCTTCGTGCTCGACGAAGCCGACCGCATGCTCGACATGGGCTTCATCCACGACATCAAGAAGGTGCTGGCCATCGTGCCGGCGAAGAAGCAGAGCCTGCTGTTCAGTGCCACCTTCAGCGACGACATCAAGGACCTGGCCGACCGCCTGCTGAATGCGCCGGCGCTGATCGAGGTGGCGCGCCGCAACCAGACCGCCGAGGCCATCGTGCAGAAGATGCACCCTGTGGGACGCGAGCGCAAGAAGGAGCTGCTGGCGCACCTGATCAAGAGCGGCGACTGGCACCAGGTGCTGGTCTTCACGCGCATGAAACACGGCGCCAACCGGCTGACGGAGTACCTGTGCGAGCAGGGCATCAGCGCCATGGCCATCCACGGCAACAAGAGCCAGACGGCGCGCACCAAGGCGCTGGCCGACTTCAAGACCAACGACCTGCAGGTGCTGGTGGCAACCGACATCGCGGCGCGCGGCATCGACATCGACCAGCTGCCGCACGTCGTGAACTTCGAGATGCCCAACGTGCCCGAGGACTACGTGCACCGCATCGGGCGCACCGGCCGCGCCGGGGCGACGGGCGAGGCCATCTCGCTGGTCTGCCTGGACGAAGAGGGCTTCGTGAAGGACATCGAGCGGCTCATCAAGCGTTCGATCCCGCGCGAAGTGGTGCCGGGCTTCGAGCCGCCGGCCGGCGAGAAGGCCGAGCCCATCGTGCTGGGCCGCATGACCATCGGCATCGGTGGCACCAAGCGCAATGCGGGCGGTGGTGGCGGTGGTGGCCGCGGCGGTTATGGCGGTGGTGGTGGAGGTAGCCGCAGCGGCGGCGGTGGCGGCGGCGGTGGTGGTCGCCCGGGCGTCGGTCGTGCGCCGGGCGCCGGTGCACCGGGCGCACGTGCTGGGGCACCTTCGGGCGGCCGCTCGGGCGCGCCTTCGTCTGGCCGATCGGGCAGCGGTGGTGGTAGTGGCGGCGGGGGCCGTCCGCCGGCCGGCCGCGGCGGGCCGCCGAAGCGCTGAAGTCCGGCGTCGGCAGGCGGTGCGCGGCGCTCAGGCGCGCGCGAACTGCTTCAGCGCGTCGAGCTGTCCCGCGCGCGGCTGTGCGCGCAGGGGTGTGATGTCCACCGCCTGCTGCAGCAGCTTCGTGAAGGCCCTGGCCGAGCCCGGCGGGCCGAGGTAGAGCCCGCCGACGAGCTGGCCGTGGCGCACGACGAGCCGCCACCAGGCTTCGTCGCCTTCGCGCGCACGGAAGTCCTCGTCGCCTTCCCTTGCCATCACCTCGCCCTGGCTGCGCAGGTCGATGCCTTCGCACTTCAGCTGCAGCACGATGCGCGGCTTGGCGTTGGGCACGGGCGCACCGAGCATCGATTCGACAGCCGTGGCCGCGTGCGATAGAAGCGCAGCGGCGCTTCGCCTGCGGCCAGCGCCGCGCGCGCTTCGCGCGCGGCATCACGCAGCACGTTCTTGCGCATCGCGCCCACGACGTGCATCTCGCAGGGCTTGCAGTCGAAGCGCAGTGTCAGGGCCAGCAATTCGAGGTGGCTGCTCGGCATCGCTGACCCGCCGACTGAATCTCAGAGGCCTGCGCGCAGCCGGTCGGCCGCGGCGTCTATGCTGGCCATCAGCCCGGCATAGCTGTCATGTACCGGGAACTGCGGGAACTGCGCCACGATGCCCGCCGGCGGGTGGATGAAGAAGCCGGCGTCGGCGGCACCCAGCATGCCGGTGTCGTTGTAGGAATCGCCGGCGGCGATGACCTGGAAGTTCAGCGCCTTCAGCGCGCCGACGGCATGGAACTTCTGGTTCGGCTGGCGCAAACGGTACTCGGCGACAAAACCCTCGTCGTCCGTCAGCAGCCGATGGCAGAACAGTGTCGGGCGGCCCAGCTGCGCCATCAGCGGGTCGGCAAATTCGTAGAAGGTGTCCGACAGAATCACGACCTGGTAACGCGTGCGCAGCTCGTCGAGGAAGTCGCGTGCGCCGGCCATCGGCGCCATGCCGGCGATGACCGCCTGGATGTCGGCCAGCTTCAGGCCGTGCTGGCGCAGCAGCGCCAGGCGGTAGTGCATCAGCTTGTCGTAGTCGGGTTCGTCGCGCGTGGTGCGGCGGAACTCCGGGATGCCGGTGCGCTCGGCAAAGGCGATCCAGATCTCGGGAACGAGCACGCCTTCGAGGTCGAGGCAGACGATTTGCATGGGCACTCCAAAACTGCCCTGAATCCTAGCGCGGGGACGCTGCAGCACCGCCACGCGCGGCGCGCCATCGGGTCTGCCCCGGAAAGGTGCGCGTCAGCCTGCTGCCTACAATCCCTTGATTCCGCGGGGTTACTGGCGTGCTGCACTCGGTCAGCCTGTTCTTCTTCCTCTACCTCTTCTGGCTGCTGCTGTCGGGGTTCTTCACGGCTTTCCTGATGGCGGCCGGCGTGGGCTCGGCGCTGGCGGTGGTGTGGTTCGCCCGCCGCATGACCGTGCCGCGCGTGCCTGCCGGGCGGGTGCACATCGGCCTGCGGGCCTTCACCTACTTGCCCTGGCTGCTGAAGGAAATCGCCAAGTCGGCCTGGTCGGTCAGCCGCATCATCCTCGACCCCAGCTTGCCCATCAGCCCGACGATGGTGCGCTTCAAGCCCAGCCAGAAGACCGAGACCGGGCTGGTGCTGCATGCCAACTCGATCACCCTGACGCCGGGCACCATCACCATCGAGGCCGACGCCGGTGAGTTCCTTGTGCACGGCCTGACGCGCGACTCGGCGCAGGGTGCGGTGGACAGCGAGATGGACCGGCGCGTGGCCGCCGGCGAGAGGGCGCCGTGATGTTCGCCGCCGCCGCACTCGCCCTGCTGGTGACGCTGGCGCTGGCTCTCGTGCGCGGCGCGCTGGGCCCCACCGTGTTCGACCGCGCGCAGGCCGGCAACACCATAGGCACCGTGGCCATGCTGCTGCTGGCGGTGCTGGGTTTCCTGGGCGGCCGCCCCGAGTTTCTCGACCTGGCCATCACCTACGGCCTGCTCAACGTCATCGGCACCATCGCCGTGCTGAAGTACTTCCGCCATGGCGACCTGGGCGATGCCGGTGATGCCACCGATGCGGCTGCACGCGAGGGACCCGCCAGATGACGCTGGTGATCGACCTCGTGAGCTGGGCCTGCCTGCTGGGCGGCGGCTTCTTCTGCGTCGTCGGCGCCATCGGCATGCTGCGCATGCCCGACTTCTACACCCGCATGCACGCCGCCAGCATCGTCGACACCGTCGGCGCCGCGCTGGTGCTGCTGGGCCTGCTGCTGCAGGCCGGGCCCACGCTGGTGGCGGTGAAGTTGCTGTTCGTCGGCTTGCTGATCCTGGTGGCCAGCCCCACGGCCTCGCACGCGCTGGCCAGGGCCGCGATGGTTCGCGGGCTGCAGCCGCTGCTGGCACCGCCGCAGCCCGAACCACCCCAGGCGCGCGCAGAGGAAGGGGCCCCGCCATCGAAACCCTGATCATCAACGTGCTGATGGTGGCGATGTGCGTCACCGTCGTCGTCATCGCGCGCAGCCGCAACCTGTTCGGCGTCATCGTGCTGAGCGGCATCTACAGCTTCCTGATGGCCACGGTGCTGGTGGCCATGGACGCGGTGGACGTGGCGATGACCGAAGCCTCGGTGGGCGCGGGCATTTCCACCGTTCTGCTGCTGGGCGCGCTCTACCTGTGCAAGAGCGACGAGGAACGGCCAGTGCGCAAGCCCTGGCTGCCGCTGGCGGTGTCGGTCTCGGTGGGCGGGGCACTGGTGTACGGAACCAACACACTGCCCGAGTTCAGCGACCCGCAGGCCGTCATCCACCAGCACGTGGTGCCGCGTTACCTCAACGACATCAAGACCGAGGTCGACGTGCCCAACGTCGTCACCGCGGTGCTGGCCAGCTACCGCGGTTACGACACCATGGGCGAGACCACGGTGGTCTTCACCGCCGGCGCCGGCGTGGTGGCGCTGCTGCGCCGCCGCCGCCGCACCGTCGTGCCGGCGCCGGTGCCGCACGAGCCGGGCATCACGCTGCCCGCCGACATCCAGGGCGGGGGGCCGACGTGAAGTCAGACCTCATCCTGCGGCTGGCGGCCAAGCTGCTCATCCCCTTCATCCTGCTCTTTGCGCTCTACGTGCAGTTCCACGGCGACTTCGGGCCTGGAGGCGGTTTCCAGGCCGGCGTCATCCTGGCTGCGGCGGTGATCTTCCATGCGCTGATCCACGGCCTTCCCGCGGCGCGCAAGCTGGTGCCCGAGGCGCTGGTCGAAGCGATGATGGCCATCGGTGTGCTCATCTACGCGGGCGTGGGTGTCATGGGGCTGGTGATGGGCGGCAACTTCCTCGACTACTTCGTGCTCGACCCCAACCCGGTGCACGGCCAGCACCGCGGCATCTTCTGGGTCGAAGTGGGCGTGGCCGTCACGGTTTCAGGCGTGATGCTGAAGATCTTCTACATGTTCACCG
>JAURZK010000172.1 GCA_030653505.1 Rubrivivax sp. | reverse complement strand
GCCTGAGCGAAGCGAAGGCCGCCACAGTCGGCGACGCCGCCGGGTACCGCCTGCCGCGACCCGCCCCAACCGTCGAACGCACAAAGCAGCCGCACGCCAACGTCTGCAAAGGGCCGCAAGCCGACGCCTCGGTCATCTAGGCGAGGTGCTCGCGGTAGATGCTGCGGTCGGCCGCATAGCAGGCGCACGAAGCGCGCTCGAGACCTGTGCGGTCCAGCACCGTCAGTTCACCGCGGTGGTAGGTGATGAGGCCCTGGCGCGCCAGTTCACCCGCCGCGGCCGTGATGCCTACGCGGCGCACGCCCAGCATGGCGGCCAGGAACTCGTGCGTGACGTGGAACTGCGCGGCGTGGGCGCGGTCCTGGCTCATCAGCAGCCAGCGCGCCAGGCGCTGGCCGATGAGGTGGAAACGCATGCAGGCTGCCAGGCCCGCCATCTGCGACAGGCGCACGAAGACGAAGCGGCCGACGACGCGCCGCAACGTCGGGCTCATGTCCAGTTCGTTGTCGAAGGCCTCCTTGCTCATGCGCAGCGTCGAGCCCGCGCCCTGCACCAGCGCCTGCAGCGGCTCGGCGCCCACGCCCAGCAACAGCGCTGCGCCCACCATGCCTTCGCGACCGACCATGCCCACCTCCAGGCTGGGGTGATGGTCGGACTGCATCAGCAGCGAGATGAAGCCGTCGATGGGGAAGTAGACGTGGTGCACGGCGTCGCCGCGCTCACACAGCACCTCACCCAGTTGCAGGTCCACCGGCTCGCAGGCGGCAAGCAGGCGCTGGCGGTCGACACGGGGCAGCAACTCGACGAGATGGTTCTGGGCGGCATGCAAGGCAGTCTCCGGTAGGCGATGCCGCGGGCTGCCGCACCGAAACGCGGTGCCATGGCTCGCGGCCTGGGCCGGAGTCTGGGCGGCCGACGCGCCCGCCTCTGTCCGCGAGCGCACACATACGCAGATAAAACCTGGCGCCGGCGCGACGCCCCCGGCTCGCGGGGGGCTAAAGGGCCAGCTTCACCGGCAGCAGTCGGTCGTATTCTTTCTTCACCACCGCGTAGCACTCGCAGGTGCGCGCTTCCAGGCCCGGCCGGTCGAGCACGGTGATGTGGCCGCGGGCGTAGCGGATGAGGCCGGCCCTCTGCAGCTTCAACGCCGCCTCGGTGACACCTTCGCGGCGCACGCCCAGCATGTTGGCGATGAGTTCCTGTGTCATCAAGAGCTCCGCGCCTTCCAGGCGATCCAGGCTCAGCAGCAGCCAGCGGCACAGCTGCTGGTCCAACGAATGGTGGCGGTTGCACACCGCCGTCTGCGCCATCTGCGTGATCAGCGCCTGGGTGTAGCGCAGCATCAGGTGCATCACCGGCGACGAGTGGTTGAACTCGAACTTGATGACCTCCGCCGACAGGCGCCAGCCCTGGCCCGCGCTCTGCACCACGGCGCGGCTGGGCGTGGTGCCGCCGCCCATGAAGAGCGCGATGCCCACCACGCCTTCGTTGCCGACGACGGCGATCTCGGCCGACGCGCCGTCTTCCATCACGTAGAGCAGCGAAACGATGGCGTCGGCGGGGAAGTAGACGTGGCTGAGCGGGCGCCCCGACTCGTAGAGCACCTGGCCCAGCGGCAGGTTGGCCGGCTCCATCTGCGGCTGCCAGCGCTGCCAGACTTCGTTCGGCAGGGCGGCCAGCAGCTGGTTGGTGCGGGGGGCTGCGTGCGCAGGCATGCTCGGGGATCTCCGTGGTCGGGGGGCGCAGGACACCACCGAGGCAACGACCGGCGCCGGGCAGCGGATAACTCTAGCCGATGGTGGGCCACATTGACGGTTCGCTAGCGAACATGACCTCCGGCCGTACCTGCAAACCAGGCCCGCGCGCGGTTCGCCAGCGCACAGACGTGGGGCATTGGCGGCCATACAACCTTATCACGCCCTCTGCTACCGGTTCCTGCGGCGCGCGCGCCTCACGGCCAGCCGCGCACCGCCCGCCCGCGACAGGATCCCCACACCCCGCACCGGGAGCCCCCATGAACCCAGTCAGCCTGCAGCGCATGAATCTCACCTCCGCGGCCCAGCCGCGCTGGAGCACGACCAGCGTCGGCGACAGCGCCGACACCCAGCCTGCGGAGTTGTCGACGCTGGGTGAGCACGTCTCGTTGTGCCGCGCCAGTGGCGGGCGCTGCGGCAGCCTGCTGCGTGGTGCACAGGCCGTGCACGCCGTGGTGGCTTCACGTTTTGTCACCACGTTGGCAGTCGTGGTGGTGGTGATCAGCGCGCTGGTCGTCGCTTTCTAGCGTGTGACGACGAGCCCCCTGCAGCGCCTGCTGCCCAGGGCGCCGCGCGCGCTGTGCCGCATGCTCGACCCCGGCGCCGGCGCGCTGGCGCCGCCGGTGCGCTCCGAGGTCTTCGGCCCCGAGCGTTTTGCGCAGCATGGCCGCAGCCTGGGCGACACGCACGTCGCGGCGCCGTCGCGCCTGCCCGGGGCGGGTTTCTTCCCGCGGCTGCGCGACAACATCCGCACGCTGCGCCACGCCCACCGTTACATCGCCGCGAAGGCCGCCACGGGTTACGACGTGAGCCCGGCGGCGGAATGGCTGCTCGACAACTTCCACCTCATCGAGACCCAGCTCGAGGCCATCCACGAAGGCCTGCCGCGCGGCTACTTCAGGCGCCTGCCGGTGCTGCAGAACGAGCCGCTGGCCGGCCTGCCGCGGGTCTACGGCGTGGCCTGGGCGTTCGTCGCGCACACTGACAGCGCCTTCGACGACTCGCTGCTGGTGCACTTCGTCAGCGCCTACCAGCACAGCCGTGAGCTGCAGCTGGGTGAGATGTGGGCGCTGCCGACGACGCTGCGCGTGGTGCTGGTGGAAAACCTGCGCCGCCTGGCCGAGCGCGTGGCCACGCAGAAGGCCGCGCGCGAGGCCGCCAACCTGTGCTGCGACGACATCGCGCACTGGGATGGCGCGGCGCTGGCCGAACTGCACACGATGATGGACAAGCGCGGTGTCGGCGCGGCCTTCGTCGCGCAGGTGATGCAGCGCCTGCAGGACCGCGGCGTGGTCGGCGCGCGCGCCGAGCTGCGCTTCCCGGCGTCGGTGCAGGCCTGGCTGCTGGCGCTGCGGCCCGAGCTGCCGGCGCTGCAGCAGCAGCAGGTGGTCGACCAGACCGCCGACAACCTGAGCGTGGGCAACGCCGTGAGCTCGCTGCGTGCCATCAACGACGCCGACTGGCCCGACATCGTGGCGCGCAGCAGCCCGCTGATGCGGCTGATGCTGAGCTCGCCGCTGTTCACCGCCGAGCACACGAGCACCCGCGACCAGACGCTGCACGGCATCGAGAAGCTGGCGCTGCGCAGCGGGCGCAGCGAACTCGCCGTGGCGCAGACGCTGCTGGCCCTGATGGCCCCGGCACCCGCGGGCACCCCGCCGCCGGCCGACGGTGCCCGCCCAGGCATCGCCGCGCACTGGCTGCAGGGCACCGGCCGCCCGGCACTGGTGCACGCGCTGGGCCTGCACGAAGGACTGCTGCCGCCGTTGCGCCAGGCGCTGCAGCGCGCCGCGCTGCCGCTGTACCTGGCGGCGGTGGTCGGCAGCAGCGCTGCCCTGGTGGCCTGGATGCTGCAACGCCAGGGCGCGCCGCCAGTGGGCGCCTGGGGTGTGCTGATGGTGCTGCTGATGTTGCTGCCGGCTTCCGAGGCGGTGGTGGCCGTGATCCACCGGATGATCAGCGAATCGGTGCGCCCGCAGCGCCTGCCGCGCCTGGCGCTGGCCGACGGGATTCCCGACACCCACCGGGTGATGGTGGTGATCCCGGCGCTGCTGACCAGCGCCGCCGGCACGGCGCGGCTGGCGCACCGGCTGCACCTGCACGCGCTGGCCAACCCCGAGGCCCACACCCAGTTCGCGCTGCTCACCGACTGGGCCGACGCTCCCGCCGCCCATGCCGACGGCGACGAAGCCCTGCTGGCCGACGCGCTGCAGCAGGTCGAGCGGCTCAACGCCGCCGCGCCGGTGGCGCACGGCGCGCCGCTGCGTTTCCTGCTGCTGCACCGCCACCGCGTCTTCTGCACCACCGAAAACCGCTGGCTGGGCTGGGAACGCAAGCGCGGCAAGCTCGAACAGTTGCTGGCCCTGCTGGCTGGCGAGCCCGAGCAGAGTTTCATCGACCTGGGCAGCCTGTCGCAGGTGACGCCGGGCACGGCCTACGTGCTGACGCTGGACAGCGACACCCAGCTGCCCCCCGGCGCGCTGCGTCAACTGGTGGGCGTGGCGGCGCACCCGTCGAACACGCCGCAGCTCAGCGACGACGGCCTGCGCGTGCAGCGCGGCTACGGCATCCTTCAGCCGCACCTGGTGATGCCGCTGCCGACAGCGCAGGAACGCACGCCCTACCACTGGCTGTTTGCCGGCCAGTGCGGCATCGACCCCTACAGCGCCGCCAGCTCCGAGGTCTACCAGGACGTCTTCGGCGAAGGCAGCTACACCGGCAAGGGCCTGATGCACGTGCAGGCCGTGCACGCCGTGCTGGCAGGCCGGCTGCCGGCCGAGCGCATCCTGAGCCACGACCTGCTGGAGGGCTCGCTGGTGCGCTGCGCCGCGGTGACCGATGTCTCGCTGATCGAGGAAGCGCCCTTCCACGCCGACGTGGCCGCCTCGCGCCTGCACCGCTGGACACGCGGCGACTGGCAGCTGCTGCCCTTCCTGCTGCAACCGCGGCGCTATGCGATGCGCGGCGTGAACCGCTGGAAGATGCTCGACAACCTGCGCCGCTCGCTGGTGGCGCCTGCGTCGCTGGCGCTGCTGGTGGGCGTGCTGGGCTTCGGCGGCCTGGCGCCCCTGAATGCCGTGCTGCTGGTGCTGGCGGCCTTCACCGCCGGGCCGCTGATGGGCGCACTGGCCGGCTTCGCGCCCAGCCGCGACCGCCTGGCCCTGTGGCATTTCTACCGCGCCGCCGGCATCGACGGCCTGCGCACCCTGCTCGGCGGCGTGTGGCACGCCGCGCTGCTGCTGCAGCACGCCCTGCTGGCCACCGACGCGCTGGCGCGCACGCTGTGGCGGCTGCTCGTCAGCCGGCGCCGCCTGCTGCAGTGGACCACTGCTGCCGAAGCCGAAGCCGCCGCGCAGACCACGCTGGCCGGCACCTGGCGGCAACACCGCAGCGTGCCGCTGGCGGCGCTGGCGATCGCTGTCACGTTGCTGCTGCACACGCCGGCCCCGCTGGCCTGGACGCTGGTGCTGTGCCTGCTCTGGGCCAGCGCGCCGCTGTGGACCTGGTGGGTGAGCCGGCCGCTACCCGCCGCGGCCGCCGCGGCACGGGTGGGTGGAGACGCCGCGCTGGCCGGCGAGGACGCTGCGCGTTTGCACGCCGTGGCGCGCGACACCTGGCGCTACTTCGAGCGCACCGTCACCGCCGCCGACCACCACCTGCCGCCCGACAACCTGCAGACCACGCCGTACGAGATGCTGGCGCGCCGCACCTCGCCCACCAACATCGGCCTGTACCTGCTGAGCGCGGCCTGCGCACGCGCCTTCGGCTGGACGGGCACGCCCGAACTGCTGCAGCGGCTGGAAGCCACGCTGTCCACGCTGGACGGCATGCAACGCCACCGCGGCCACCTCCTGAACTGGTATGACACCGCCACCGCGCAGCCGCTGCTGCCGATGTATGTCTCCACCGTCGACAGCGGCAACTTCAGTGGCCACCTGCTGGCCGTGGCCGAAGCCTGCCGCGAGTTTGCCGTCGAGCCCGACGAGGCCGACCACGCGGCGCGCCTGCGCGCCGTGGCCACGCGCTGCGAGCAACTGGCCTGGGCGGCCGACTTCCACTTCCTGTACCACCGCAAGCGCCACCTGCTGCACATCGGCTACCGCGTCGCCGAGCAGCAGCTCGACGCCAGCTTCTACGACCTGCTGGCGTCGGAGTCGCGCCTGACCAGCCTGCTGGCCATCGCCAAGGGCGACGTGCCCGTGGCGCACTGGGCCGCACTCGGCCGGCCCTTCTACGCCGTGGGCGCACGCGCCGGGCTGCGTTCATGGTCGGGCTCGATGTTCGAGTACCTGATGCCGACGCTGGTGCTGGCCGAGCCGCGCGGCAGCGTGCTGCACGACGCCACCCACGCCGCGCTGCACGAACAGAAGGCGTTTGCGCAAACGCACGGCGTGCCCTGGGGTATCTCGGAGTCGGCGCACGCCGGCTGCGACCACACGCTGGCCTACCAGTACGCACCGCAGGGCGCACCGCGCCTGGCGCTGCGCCGCACGCCGCCCGACGAACTGGTGATCGCGCCCTACGCCACCGTGCTTGCGGCGCAGATCGACGCCGCCGCAGCCTGCCGCAACCTTGCGTCGCTGGACGGGCTGGCCGCGCGCGGGCGCTTCGGCTACATCGAGGCGCTGGACTTCACGCCCGCGCGTCAGAGCGGCGGCCAGCGCGTGACCGCGGTCAACACCTTCATGGCCCACCACCAGGGCATGAGCATCGTGGCGCTGGCCAACGTGCTGCTGGGCGGCGTGGCGCAACGCTGGGGCATGGCCAACCCGCGCATCGAGGCGCTGGGCTCGCTGCTGCACGAGCGTGCGCCGCGCGAAGTGCCCGTGCTGCCGGCGCCGCCGCCACCGCTGCCGGTCACCGGCGCGCCGCGTCCGCCGTCGCTGCAGCGCCGGGTGCTGCCCGGCGTGCAGGCGGTGGAGCCAACGCAGCTGCTTTCCAACGGCCACTACCACGTGGCCCTGCGCGCCAACGGCGCTGGCCACAGCCGCCGCGGCACGCTGGGCATCACGCGCTGGCGCGACGACGCGCTGCGTGACGCACACGGCAGCTTTTTCTACCTGCGGCACCTGGCTGCGCCGGGCGGCGCGCCATCCGTGACGGCCGCGGCGGCAGGGCCTGCGCCCTGGGTGTCGCTGACGCAGCACCCGGCGCCCGACCCGGCCGCCGCCTACGAAGCCATGTTCCACGCCGACCGTGTCTGCCTGGACGCCAGCTGGCCCGGCCTGCACACCCGAATCACGGTCTGGGTGAGCCCCGAGGACGACATCGAGTTCCGCCAGGTCGAGCTGCGCAACGAAGGCGCGCAGACGCTGGAGCTGGATCTCGTCTCGAGCTTCGAGGTCACGCTGGCCGAGGCGCGCGCCGACGAAGCCCACCCGGCCTTCGGCAACCTCTTCGTGCGCGCCGAGTGGCGGCCGGCGGCGCAGGCCCTGGTGTTCGAGCGCACCCCCAGGCTGGCCGGCGAGCGCGGGCTGCACATGGCGCACTTCCTTGCCGATGTGGACGCCGGCGCGAACGCCGGCGCAAGCGCCGGTACGAGCGCCGGTACGAGCCCGGGCACAAGCGCCGGCCTGGTGGCGCTGCGCGGCCAGACCGACCGCGCGAAGTGGCTCGGCCGCAACCACACCGCGGCGCTGCCCCAGGGCGTGCTGGCGGCCCTGCCGGCGCAACTGCAGCCCGGCGCCGACACGCCGCTGCAGGCCGCCGCCGACGCGCTGGCGCTGGACACCGGCCTCGACCCCGTGTGCACGCTGGCCGCGCGCCTGCGCATCGCGCCCGGCGGCCACGCGCGGTTAACCTTCGCCACCGCGGCCTGCGACGACGCAGCCACGCTGCGCGCCGTGGTCGACAAGTACCGCCAGCCCGGCCATGTCGACCGTGCGGTGCTGATGTCGGCCACGCTGGCCGCCATCCGGCTGCGTGCGCTGCGCATCGGCGCCGACGAGCTGGCCGCCATCCAGCTGCTGAACACGGCGCTGCTGCTGGGCCTGACGCGGCTGCAGGCCACGCCCACCGACGAACCCGTCGACCGCAGGCTGCTGTGGCGTCTGGGCCTGTCCGGCGAGCGGCCGCTGCTGCTGGTATCGGCCGGCGCGATGCACGGGCTGGGGCTGCTGCGTTCGCTGGCGCGTGCGCTGCCGCTGTGGGCCGGTGCCGGCCTCGCCTGCGACCTGGTGGTGGTGAACGCAGAGCCTGCTGGCTACCAGATGGCGCTGCAGCGCGACATCGCCGCGCTGCGCGACCGCCACGAGGCCGACAGCGCCGCGCTGCCGGCAGCCGAGCGCGCGGGCCTGTACCTGCTGCGCACCGACGAGCTGAGTGCGGCCGAGCTGGCCACGCTGCACGGCCTGGCGCGTGTGGTGCTGCAGGCCGACGGGCGCCCGCTGCTGCACCACGTGCAGGCCTGGGCCGACGCGCACGACGAGGCGCTGCAGGAGCGCGAAGCCGTGGCCAGCGTCGCCCCGGGCTTCATGCATACCGGGGGCGTGGCCGCGGCCCCCCGCGGGCCGGAAGGCCGCCCTGCCGCAGGCGGCCAGTTCTCGGCCGACGGGCGCGAGTTCGGCTTCGGCGTCCATGCCGGCGCGCGGCCGCCCAAGCCGTGGATCAACGTGCTGGCCAACCCCGGCTTCGGCTGCCTGGTCAGCGAGGCCGGCGGCGGCTGCACCTGGGCCGGCAACAGCCGCATGCACCAGCTCACGGCCTGGAGCAACGACACCGTGGCCGACACCCCTTCCGAGATCTTCTGGCTGCAGGACCTGCGCAGCCTGGAGACCTGGAACGTCGCGCCCGGCGCCATCGGCGACGCGCGTGTGCACTACGAAGTGCAGCACGGCCAGGGCGAAACACGCATCGCCCACACACGCGGTGACCTGCAGGTGGTGGCCACCTGGTGTGTCGACCCCGAGCGGGCGGTCAAGCAGGTGCGGCTGCAGGTGCACAACCTGGGCCGCCGCACGCAGCGCCTGCGCATCACGGCGCTGGCCGAGTGGATGATGGGCGCCGCGCGTGCCGACCGGCACACCGTGCACACCGCACGCCACCGGCGCCGCCTGGACGACGCAGCCGCCCGCGAACTGCTGGTGCTGACGGCCACGCAGCGCGAGCAGGCCGGCGGCTTTGGCGGCGGCACCGCCTTCCTGGCGCTGAGTGGCGCACCCGGTGCGCTGCACGACTGGACCTGCGACCGCCGCGAAGCCTACGACGCGCGCGGCCGTCCGGTGCTGCCCGACCACTGGGGGCAGACCACCGGCAGCGGCCTGGACCCGATGGCCGCGATGTCCACCACGCTGGAGCTGGACGCCGGCGAGGCCGCCGAGTGCTGCTTCCTGCTCGGCCACGCGGAGGACGCCGACGCCGCGCGTGCGCTGGCCGCCGCGGCCGCGATGGTGGCACCGGCGTCGCGCCTGCAGGCCGTGAAGCTGCAATGGGACGAACTGCTGGGCGCGACCACCGTGGACACGCCCGACCCGCTGTTCGACGCCCTCGTCAACCGCTGGCTGCTCTACCAGGCCGTGGCCTGCCGGCTGTGGGCCAAGGCGGCGTTCTACCAGGCCGGCGGCGCCACCGGCTACCGCGACCAGCTGCAGGACACGCTGGCGCTGGCCTGGGCCGCGCCCGGCCTGCTGCGGGCGCAGATCGTGCTGTGCGCGTCACGCCAGTTCACCGAAGGCGACGTTCAGCACTGGTGGCACGCCCCGGGCGGCGCCGGCGTGCGCACACATTTCTCCGACGACCTGCTGTGGCTGCCGCACGCCGTGCTGCACTACCTGCGCGCCACCGACGACACGTCGCTGCTCGACGAGACCGTGGCCTTCATCGAGGGCCAGGTCATCGCCGAAGGCGCCGAAGACAGCTACGGCACGCCGCAGGTCAGCGCCGAGACGGCCACGGTCTACGAACACGGCGCACGCAGCATCGACCGCAGCCTGCGCATCGGCGCACACGGCCTGCCGCTGATGGGCAGCGGCGACTGGAACGACGGCATGAACCGCGTCGGCGCCGAGGGGCGGGGTGAATCGGTGTGGCTGGCCTGGTTCCTGTGCACGCTGATTGCCGGTTATGCCCCGCTGGCGCGTGCACGCGGCGACGCGGCGCGGGCACGGCGCTGGGAAGACGCCGCGGCCGCGTGGCAGGCTGCGCTGGCCGGCACCGCCTGGGACGGCGCCTGGTTCACACGCGCCTACTTCGACGACGGTTCGCCGCTGGGGTCACAGCACAACGCCGAGGCACGCATCGACCTCATCGCGCAGGCCTGGGCCGTGCTCTCGGGCGTGGCGCCGCCGGGCCTGGCGCGGCAGGCCATGGCCTCGGCGCAGACGCACCTGGCCGACCCTGCGGCCGGCGTGCTGCGGCTGCTGCACCCGCCGCTGGCGCCTGCCGAACCCAGCGCCGGCTACATACAGGCCTAACCGCGCGCCGAGAGCCAAAACGGCGGCCAGTACACGCACGCCGGCGTCTGGGGCGTCATGGCGATGGCGCAGCTGGCGCAGGCCGCCGACAGCACGCCGGCCGAAACCACGGCCGCGGCCGACACGGCCTGGCAGTGGTTCACCTGGCTCAGCCCCGCACACCGCAGCGCCCACCCCACGCAGGGCCCGGTCTACGGCCTGGAGCCCTACGTGGTGGCCGCCGATACCTATTCGCACGCGCCCTGGGCGGGCCGCGGCGGCTGGAGCTGGTACACCGGCGCCGCGGCCTGGTTGCACCGCGCGGCGGTGGAAGCCATCTTCGGCCTGCGCCTGCGGGCTGCAGACCTGTCCTTCCACCCTGCACTGCCCTCGCACTGGCCGCGCGCCGAGCTGACGCTGCGGCGCGACGGCCGCACGCTGCGATTCGTGCTGCTGCGGCAGGGCCACGTCGACACCCTGCTGGAGGCGCGCAGCCTGATCGAGGTCGGCGCCCTGCCGCTGGCCGTGGGCGAGGCCCTGGCCTGGCCAGCGCTGCGCGGGACGCAGGTGTTCGTGATCCGGCTGCCGGCGGTGCGCGACGCCGAGGCCCTGCCGACGCCGGGCCCGCACGCGATGCCCGCCGACACTGGCGCCTGAGCGGGCGCAGGGGCCGCGTCGCGCCAATGTGCGACGGGGCGCCGCGCTGGCCTTTGCGACATCGCGGCGTTTTGCAACACCAGGCGCCGCCGAACGCAAGTCGTGAAGAAGCCCGTCGGCGTACAACACGCCGACGGGCCGGTCATGCAAGGTCGCTCAGGCGCCCTTGCGACGGCGTAGCAGGCCCAGGCCCAGCAGGCCGAGGCTGGCCAGTGCCAGTGAACCCGGCTCGGGGATGGGGGTGCCGCTCGGGCCCTGCGTCTCACCAACGTTGTCGCCAATCGAACCGATCTGCGACCCGCTGTTCTTGACGCCGCGGGCGGCGTAACTCACCGTGGTTATCGTGTTGTAGATCGACTGCGCCGAGAAGTTGCCGAGGTCCAAACCGTTGGGGTTACCCGACAGCACCGGCCCCGTCGTGTAGAACCAAGTCAGGTTGATGATGCCGGGGTTGTCGGTCGGCACCACGTCGTCAGGCGTGTAGCCGACATTCTGCGCCGAGCATTGCCAGCCCGTGGGGCTGGTGCACGTGCCGTCGACATAACCATCGAAGTCATAGATGGTGAACATGCTGCCGTATGACGTGTCTTCGTGTGGCACGGAGAAGGTCGGCGACACCGGGCCCGACACGGCATTCTGGTCCTGCGAGAGGTCCACGTTGTAAGTCCAGACATAAGGCCCCGTGCCGGCAATGCCGGTGCCGATGGGGATGATGTTGGCCATCGCGATGGCGGGCGCCACCGCGGCCAGGCAGATCAGGGACAAGCGTATTTTCATGGTGCGACTTTCAGAAGAAGGCAGCTGCGGCAGCGAGGGCCTTGGGGTTCCGGCTTGCTGATCGGGATCCCAAGGCACCGCACGCATAAGGTAAGTGCTCAACGATCCGGCTTCTGTGCGGCAGCAGACGCACCGGCCCTGCACCACCACATCAGCGAGGGGCGACCACGCCGCTGTCGTCGGACAGCACGATCTCGACACGCCGGTTCATCTGGCGGCCACCGGCGCTGTCGTTGCCGGCCACCGGGAAGGCCTCGCCGTAGCCTTGGGTGCCGATGCGGTCAGCGGCGATGCCGCGGGACACCAGCGCGCTGCGCACGGCGTCGGCACGGCGCGCCGAGAGTTCCTGGTTCATGCTCTCGCCGCCCACGCTGTCGGTGAAGCCCTCGACCTGCGCACGGCGCTTCGGGTTGTTCTGGAGGAAGCTGACCAGCTTGTCCATGTTGCGCATGCCGCCCGACTTGAGCTCGGCACGCCCGGTGTCGAAGAGCACGTCGCCGATGGTGATGACCATGCCGCGGTTGGTCTTCTTCGCGTTCAGGTCACGCAACTGCTCTTCGAGCATGAGGTTGCGCTGCTGCGCTGCCTGGGCGTCCTGCTGTGCCGCAGCCGCCTGCTGCTGCGAGGCGTCGGCCGCGCGCTGCGAGGCACGCGCGTCGCGTTCGGCGGACTGGGCCTGGATCTGCGAGGCACGCGCATCGGTCTGCGCGGCCTGGGCGCTGCGCGTCGCGGCATCGGCCTCTTGCGTGCGGGCTGTCAGGCGCATGCGGTCGCGCTCGGCATTGGCCTTGGCCACCGCGGCTTCTGACGCCTTGCGGCTGCCCGCGGCCTGCGCGGTGGCCACACTCTGGCTGGCCAGGTAGGCCAGGTTGTTGACGGTGGCCATGCTCTCCTCGCGCTGCAGCGCCTGGTCGGCACGGTTCAGCGCGTCGGCGGCCGCCTTCAGCTCGACCGGGGCGCCGTCACGCACGTCGGGGTTGGCCAGGGCCGCGTTGTAGGCGCTGCGCGCCGAGTTCAACTGGTCGTTGTTGCGCGGCGCCGAGCCGCAGGCCGACAGGGCCAGCACGGCGGCGGCGGCGAGCAGGCTCAGGGCACCGAAGGTGCGTGAGCGGGCGGTGGTGGTGGTGTGTTGCAGCTTCATCTCAATTCCTCGGGGTGTTGGGGGCGGCCTTGCGGGCCATCTCTTCGCGCAGGGCGCGGTCGGCTTCGTTCAGGGCGTCGGCCGCCTTCTTCGACTTGGCAGCTTCGGCCTTGGCCTGCGCCAGCTTGGCGTCGGCCTGGGCCTGCTGGGCCAGGGCCATCGCACGCGCCGGTTCGTCGGCAGCGGCAGCCTGCGTGGCGCGGGCCATCTTGTCGCGCGCCAGCGCCAGCTCGGCGGGGGCGAACTCGGTGGCGCCCGCGGCAGCGGCGTTCTGGATCGCTGCGGCCGAGACGGCCATCTGCTCGTTGGGCGCCGGCGGCGGGGTGGCGCAGGCGCCGAGGCCGAAGGCGACGACGGCAAGCAGGCCGGCTGAGGCCAGGGTGCGTTGCAGGATGTTGACGAGGGCGGTGGGCCGGCGTGGTGTCATGGTGTGCTTTCGTTGCGTGCAAGACGAAACGCTGCGCCGCGCGGCTTGTCTAGCCAGGTCGGGCAGCGTCTCGGAATGGGCAGCTTGGGCGCCGCGCTACGGGGCGTCTGTGCGGCATCGCACTCTGTCGCGCAAAGGGATGCCGTCCTACAAATCGCCGCGCCGTGCACCGATGGGCGGCCTGAACCACGATTCCTAAAGTGGACTTCCAGATTGAAGACAACCCTCATCGCAGCACCGGAAGACCCCATGGCCACCCCGCAAGACACCGCACTGCGCCACGCCAGCGCCGCCGACACGCCGGTGCTGCAGTTGGACACACAGGCGCTCGAGGCGGTGCGTAGCAGCACCGAAGCTGGTGCCGCTCTGCCGGGTGACGTCGCCTGGCGCAATGCGCTGGTCAAGCTGCTGAACGATTCGCTGGCCACCGAGCTGGTTTGTGTGCTGCGCTACAAGCGCCACCACTACACCGCCCACGGCCTGGCCTCGACGGCGATCGCCGAAGAGTTCGCGGTGCACGCCGCCGAAGAGATGGGCCACGCCGACCGCCTGGCGCGCCGCATCTGCCAGCTCGGCGGCGAGCCCGACTTCGCGCCGGCCACGCTGCTGCAGCGCAGCCACGCGGCCTACGACGAAGCGCCGGCCTTGAAGGAAATGATCCACGCCAACCTCGTGGCCGAACGTGTGGCCATCGAGGCCTACGGCCAGCTCGTCGCCCTCGTCGGCGACAAGGACCCCACTACCAGGCGCCTGCTCGAGGACATCCTCGCCGATGAGCAGCAACACGCCGAAGAACTGCAAGGCTGGCTCACCGAATGACCGGCAAGGGTCACCCCCGGCGCACGCCCTGCACGACAAACCCCTCAACCCATTTTTCAGACCGGAGCAACACCATGATCATTCGCCACACCCTCGCCATCACCGCCGCCGTCATCGCCCTGGCCACCGTCACCGGCTGCGCCGTCACGCGTGGGCAGGAATCTGTCGGCGCCTACATCGACGACACCGCCATCACCACCGCCGTGAAGGCGCGTTTCATCGACAACAAGATCGTTGACGCGGCGTCGATCAGCGTCGAGACGCTCAACGGCGTCGTGATGCTGTCGGGCTTCGCCAAGAGCGCGGCCGAGAAGTCGTCCGCCGAAACCGTTGCGCGCAAGGTCGAAGGCGTCAAGAGCGTCAAGAACGAGATCGCCATTCGCCCGTGAGCGCGTTGCTCACAGAACACACCAGGAGCACAGCATGAACTGGGAACAGATCCAAGGGAACTGGAAGCAGCTCACCGGACATGCCAAGGAGCAATGGGGCAAGCTGACCGACGACGACATCGATGTCGTGGCCGGCCGGCGTGACCAGCTCGCCGGCAAGATCCAGGAACGCTACGGCGTGGCCAAGGAAGAAGCCGAGAGCCAGGTTGCCGCGTGGCAGAAGAAGGCCTCGGACAGCTGGTTCAAGAAGGACATTTCCAAGCCATGAACCCGGCCAGGCGGGCGCGGCAGCCGACGTCTGCGCCGCACGCCTGCCCAGCCCCGCCGCCCATGCCGCCCCGCCATTTGGCCGGGGCGGCATTTCCCACATCACATATCCCGGTCGCGTGCCTTCGTGCCGGTGCCACTGCATTGGAAACCTCATGAACACGTCCACCCGCACTTTCCGTCTGTCGCGCATTTCTCGCGGCTGGCTGCCCGCCTTCACGCTGCCGCTGGCCCTGCTGGCCGCCTGCGGTGGCAGTGGCCTCGACCCCATCCTCGGCACGCCGTCCGTGGCGCGCGCCCCGATGGTGAGCGCGACGACGCCGATCTCCGCCACACCTTCGGTCACCGGCGTGGCCAGCACCGTACGGCCCACGGTGACCTTCGACCGCGCGATGACGGCTTCGTCGATCACGCCCACCAGTTTCTCGCTGGCCTGCCCGGCCGGCGCACCGGTGACGGCTGCCGTCAGCTATGACGCCGCCACCCGCACTGCCACACTGACGCCGGCCGCCGCGCTGCCCGCCAGCACCACCTGCGTGGCCAACGTCAGCACCGCCGTGCTCGACAGCACCGGCTTCGCGATGGTCTCGCCCTACACCTGGAGCTTCGTGACTGCGCAGGCCGTCGACACGACCCGGCCCACGGTGACCTTCGGCGTGCCCGCCAACGGCACCACCGGTGTGGCCACCAACACCGTCATCACCGCCAGCTTCAGCGAGGCGATGGCGCCGGCCACACTCAGTGACACCAGCTTCACCGTCGTCAACACGACGCTGAACACACCGGTGGCCGGCACGGTCAGCTACTCGGCTGCCGCGCGCACCGCCACCTTCACGCCCACCGCGCCGGGTGGCCTGCCTTCCAGCACCGTCTACACGGTCACGCTGAGCACCGCCCTGACCGACGTCGCCGGCAACGCGCTGGCCGGCAACACCGCTGTCGCGCCCGCGGCCGGCGCGGAGGTCTGGAGCTTCACCACCAGCGCCGCCGCCGACACGACACGGCCCACGGTGACCTTCGGTGTGCCCGCCAACGGCTCCACCGGCGTGGCCACCAACACCCTCATCACCGCCAGCTTCAGCGAGGCGATGGCGCCGGCCACGCTCAGTGCCACCAGCTTCACCGTCGTCAACACGACGCTGAACACACCGGTGGCCGGCACGGTCAGCTATTCGGCTGCCGCGCGCACCGCCACCTTCACGCCCACCGCACCTACCGGCCTGGCCGCCAGCACCGTCTACCGGGCCACGCTGAGCACCGCTGTCACCGACGTCGCCGGCAACGCGCTGGCCGGCAACACGGCCGTGCTGCCCGCAGCCGGCCCGGAGGTCTGGAGCTTCACCACCAGCGCCGCCGCCGACACGACGGCGCCGACGGTCACGGCGATCAGCCCGGCCGACGGCAGCACCGGCACTTGCCTGAGCACCCCCGTCAGCGCCACCTTCAGCGAGCCGATGGACCCCGCCACGGTCACACCCGCCAACTTCGGCGTCACCGCCGGCGGCACCGCGGTCACCGGCATCGTGAGCTACGACGCGCCGACACGCGTGGCCACCTTCACGCCCAGCAACACCGCGGGCTTCTCGCCGAGCACCGCACTCGTCGTCACCGTGCGTTCGGGCGCCACCGGCGTGCGTGACCTGGCCGGCAACCCGCTGGCCACCGACAGGGTGTGGAACTTCACCACCGGCACCCAGCCGTGCCTGGGCAGCAGCATCAACCTGGCCACGGCCGCGGCCTACGGCGCCTTCGGCGGCGGCGCCGGTGTCACCAACCAGGGTGTCAACACCGTGATCGGCGGCAATCTCGGCACCACCGCGGCATGCACGCTGGTGACCGGCCTGCACGACGCGAGCAACGTCTACACCGAGACGCCCCTGAACATCGGCGTCGTCAACGGCAGCATCCAGTGCGGCCCGCCCGCGCCCGGCACCACCACCTCGCTGGACGTGGCCACGCAGGCCCGTGCCGACGCGCAGACGGCCTACAACACACTGGCCGCCCTGCCCCCGAACCCGACAGCCGGCCAGCTGGGCGGCCTGACGCTGGCACCCGGGGTCTACACCGCGGCCGGCGGCACCTTCGACATCACCAGCGGTGACCTCGTGCTCGACGCACAGGGCAACGCCGGTGCGGTGTGGGTCTTCCAGAGCGCCGCGGCGCTGACGGTGGGCCTGCCCGCCACGGTGCGCAGCGTGCGGCTGATCAACGGCGCGCAAGCCAAGAACGTCTGGTGGCAGGTCGGCAGCGCCGCCCGCATCAACGACGGCAGCACCATGGTTGGCACCATCATCGCGCCGGCCGGGGTCACCGTCTCCACCGCCGGGCAGACCGTACAGACCACGCTGATCGGGCGCGCCATCGGCCTCACCGCCTCGGTGACGCTGGTCAACACCACGATCGTCGCGCCGTGAGCGTCGCTGTCGCCAGCTACGCGCACCCCGCCCCGGCATCAAAACCCAGAAAGCACATCATGAAGACACACACACCCACCCTGCGCCTGCTGGCGCTGGCCAGCCTGGCTGCCATGACCGCGCTGCCCGCGGCGGCGCAGCAGGAAGGCGGCTACTTCTACGGCGGCGTGGGCGCCGGCCAGGGCCGCGCCAAGATCGACCAGGAACGCATCAGCAGCACGCTGCTGGGCGCGGGCCTGACGACCAGCGGCTTCGCGGCGGACAACAAGTCCAACACCTACCGCATCTTCGGTGGCTACCAGATGAACCGCAACTTCGGTCTGGAGGCGAGCTACTTCAACATGGGCAAGTTCGGCTTCCACACCAACACCACGCCGACGGGCACGCTGGACGGCCAGGCGCGCATCCAGGGTGCCGGCCTCGACCTCGTGGGCACGCTGCCGATCAGCGAGCGCTTTTCACTGCTCGGTCGCGTCGGTGCACAGCATGCACGCACACGTGACCACTTCGTCGGCAGCGGCGCCGTGAACGTGCTGAACCCGACACCGAGCAAGCGTGACACCGGCTACAAGTTCGGCGTCGGCATGCAGTACGACGTGACGCCCAACTTCCTGGTGCGTGGCGAAGTCGACCGCTACCGCGTCAACGACGCCGTGGGCAACCGTGGCACCGTCAACGTGGCTTCGGTGAGCCTGGTGTTCCCGTTCGGTCGCGCACCGGCCAAGCGTGTGGCCGCGGCCCCGGCGTATGTCGCCCCGGCACCGGCCTATGTCGCGCCGGCACCGGTCTACGTGCCGCCGCCGGTGGTGCAGGCCCCGGTCCCCGTGCCGCCGCCCCCGCCGCCGGTCGAGCGCCGCCGCGTGACCTTCTCGGCCGAGTCGCTGTTCGGCTTCGACAAGAGCAGTCTGCGCCCCGAGGGCCAGGCTGCGCTGGACACGTTTGCGCGTGAAACCGCCGGCACCCGCTACGACGTGATCACCGTCGAAGGCCATACCGACCGTCTGGGCAGCGATGCCTACAACCAGAAGCTGTCGCTGGAACGCGCCGAGGCCGTCAAGGCCTACCTCGTGAGCAAGGGCGCCATCGACGCCAGCCGCGTCAAGGCCGTGGGCATGGGCGAGAGCCAACCCACCAGCGGCACCGCCAACTGCAAGGGCAACAGGGCCACACCGGCGCTCGTCGCCTGCCTGCAGCCCGACCGCCGCGTCGAAGTCGAAGTGACCGGAACGAAGTAAACGATGGACAACAGTGTCCGTATCGGCAACCCGCCACCCCCTGCGTCGGCAGCGCTGGCCGGCAGCGTGCGCAGCCTGCTCAGGCAGTGGCCGCTGCTGGTGGCGGGCCTGGGGATGGCGGGCCTGTTGCTGACATTGGCGGCGGTGCTGCGGCAGTCGGTGACGCAGGCGCAGGTGCGCCACGCCACGACCGCGGCACGCGCCGACGCCCACTTCCGCTGCAACACGATGGCCGGGCGCGAAGAGCGCAAGGATTGTCGTGCGCGCGCCGACGGACTGATCGTCGACACCGCGTCGTCCCGCCCGTGAAGGCATCTGCAAGCCTCGAGGAGCATTCCATGAAGCTGAACAAGAACCTGCTGCTGCAGGCCACCGCCTGCACCACCCTGGGCCTGGCCGCGCTGATGGCGCCGCTGGCGGCCAGCGCGGCCAGCAAGGCCGAGAAGGCCGAGTTGCGCGCGATCTACCAGCGTGAGCTGGCAGCGTGTCGCAGCGGCCAGACGGGCCAGGAACTCAGCGCCTGCCTGCGTGAAGCGCACGCCGCCTACGCCCAGGCGCAGCGCGGGGGCCTCGGTGTCGCTGGTGCCCCCTACGCCGCCAACGCGCGCCAGCGCTGCGATGCACTGAGTGGCAGCGACAAGGCCGACTGCCTGGCGCGCATGAGCGGGCACGGCACGGTCAGCGGCAGCGTCGAAAGCGGCGGCGTGCTGCGCGAGCTGAAGACCTACAGCGTCGGCACCCGGCCGGTCACGCCTTCGACGCCGGCGTCGGCACCGCCGCCGCCGCCGAAGCCGGTGCCCATCGACCCGCCACGCTGAAGCAGCGCAGGTCTCAGGCCCGGGCAGACCGCGACAGCTGGATCTGCCACACCGCCACGAACATCGCAGCCACCGCCGGGCCGAGCACGAAGCCGTTGAAACCCATCACGGCCATGCCACCCAGGGTGGTCAGCAGCACCAGCCAGTCGGGCAGGCGGGTGTCGCGGCCCACCAGCATGGGGCGCAGCACGTTGTCGACCATGCCGATGACGAGCACGCCCCAGGCGATCAGCGCCCAGCCCTGCCAAAGCGCACCGGTGACGAGGAAATAGACCGCCACCGGCGCCCACACCAGGGCCGCGCCCACCGCTGGCAACAGCGACAGGAAGGCCATCAACGCCGTCCACAGCAGCACCCCGCCGACGTCCAGAGCCCAGAACGCCAGTCCCCCCAGCGCGCCCTGGATGGCCGCGACGACGAAGTTGCCGCGCACCGTGGCGCGGATGACGGTGCTGAACTTGTCCACCAGTTCCTGCGTGTGCTTCGGTGCCAGCGGCACGGCGCGGCGCAGCAGCCGCATCAGACCGTCGCCGTCGCGCAGCAGGAAAAACGCCAGGTAGGGCGCGATGAACACGCCGAGCACGAAGTCGAGGGTGTTCTGGCCGATGCCGAAGGCCTGCGCCCCGAGCAGGCGGCTGCCCTGCAGCAGCAGCGCGTTCAGCCAGCGCTGCAGCGCGGCGAAGTTGACGAGGCCGAAGCGGTCGAGCAGTTCGCGCACCCAGTGCGGCAGGATGGAGAAGATCTCGCGGAAGTACTCCGTCGGTCTGAGGTCGTTGCTCTGCACCCTCTCGTAGAGCGCGGCGGCCTCGTTGCCCAGGGCGACCAGCAGCAGCACCAGCGGCAGCACGACGACCAGGCCCACGAGCAGCAGCGTGATCGCCGCCGCCAGCGAGCGCCGGCGTCCGACGCGCAGCAGCATCCAGCGGTACCACGGTGCAAACAGCAGTGCCACGATGGCGCCCCAGAGGATGGCGCCGGCAAAGGGCTGCAGCACCCAGCCCAGCGCCAGCGTCACGGCCAGCAGCAGCCAGCGCAAGGCGGGGGCGAAGGGGGTTTCGACAGGCGCCGGAGGGGTGGAGTCGGGCGGGCTCATCGGCGTTCTTGCAGCGCGGCTTGCCGGATTGGCGGGCGATCGTAGCCGGGCTGCCGGGCGCCGGCCGTGGCCTGTCGGTCAGGGCCCGTCACCGGCATGGCCGTCACCGTGCGACGGCGCATGTGCAGGGGGGGCGTGTAACGTGCCGGCGCTGTCGTGGAAGACCCAACGACCCGCGCCGCTGCGCTTGGCGCGGTACATGGCCTGGTCGGCACGCTGGATGAGCAGGTCGATGTCGTCGCCATCGTCCGGGTACAGGCTGATGCCGATGCTGGCCGACAGGCTGGTCGGGGCCCCGTCCGCGCCGCCCGGCTCCGCCAGCGCCTGCAGCAGCTTGGCGGCGATGTGGGCGGCGTCGTCGGGTACCGCGATGTCGGTCAGCAGCACCAGGAATTCGTCGCCGCCGTGGCGGCTGACGGTGTCGGCGTCGCGCACCGCGCTCACCAGGCGCTTCGCCGCGCACTTCAGCATCTCGTCGCCGGCAGCGTGCCCCAACTCGTCGTTGATGCGCTTGAAGTCGTCGAGGTCCACGAAGAGCAGCGCCAGGCGGCTGCCGCGGCGCCGCGCGGTGGCGATGGCACGGGACAGACGGTCGATCAGCAGCACGCGGTTGGGCAACTGCGTCAGCGGGTCACGCTCTGCGGCGTGCGCCACCACGGCCAGCGCCTGCGAGGCATCGGCGGCGGCGGTCTGGGCGGCCAGCGCCGTGACCACGAGCTGCTCGTTGGCCGCCAGCAGTTGCGCAGCCTGGCAGTTGCTGAGCCGGCTTTCGGCCCGCACCACCTCCTGCAGCAAGCGCGCCAGCTCGGCACGGGCCGCCGCCACCTTGGCCTGCACACGCGCCAGGTCGGCAACGGCCGCCGCTTCGGAAACCGGTGTCTGGCGGGCGTCGCCGTTCACGGCCCGCCCTCCCGCTTGCGTGTCGGGCGGCCGCCGAGCAGCCCTTCGTGCCCGGGCAGCGGCTGGCCGATGGCGATGCCATCGGCGTCGATGCGGTACTCGCGCAGCGTGTCGTCGTGGGCACTGGCGCGAACCTTGACGACCGCCATCACGCGGCGCAGGCGGCTGTCGAGTTCGATGTAGCGCTGCACGATGATGGCGTCGGTGAGAAAGGCCGTGCCGTAGGGGCTGAAGCGCAGGTCGGTGTAGCGGTCCTCGAGTTCCGAGGTCATCAGCACCGTGACGCCAACGCCGGCCAGCGCCACCACCAGGCTCACCAGCGATTCCCGGAAGTCTTCGCGGAAGGTCGGCGCCAGCGCCATCTCGAAGCCCGAGAGCGAGTCGATGACCACGCGCGTGGCGCTGCGGCGGCCGATCTCGGCCAGCAGCAGGCTCACGACCTCGTCGACCGAGAGGTCGACGGCCGGGCTGTCGAGCAGCACCACGCGGCCCTGCGCGACGAGCCCGGCCACCAGCGGCTGGCGTGCGCGGTTGGGCCGCTGCTCGAAGGCGACGATGATGCCGACCTCGTCGTTGCGCGCACCTTCGGCGAGGAAGGCCGCTGCCAGCAGGCTCTTGCCCGAACCCGAGGGGCCGGCCACCAGCAGCGAGTAGCCGCGTGGCAGGCCGCCACCGAGCATGTCGTCCAGGCCCGGCACCCCCATCTGCGCACGCGCCAGCACCGCAGGCACGCCGCCGCCGAGGTGCGGTGGCTGGCCGGGGCTTTCGGCATTCGCGGGCGGCGTGGTGTTTTCCAGCGCCGCGGCGGGCGGTGCGCAGGCCGGCGCAAAGACCTCGATGCCGGCCGCGCCGATGCGGAAGGTGTGCAGGCCGGGCATCGCGGCCTGGCCGCGCATCTTGCGCACCTCCAGCTTGCGCACCGCCGAGTTGCGCAGCACGCTCTGGTGCAGCCGCAGCAGGCCGTCGGCGACGGTGAACACCGGGCTGCCACCGTCATCGTCGGCGTATTCGCCGATGAGGAAGGTGGTGGCCTGCCACGTCGTCATCAGCAGGCCCAGCTGCTGCAGGAAGAGCTGCAGCGCGTTGAGCGCCGCGCCGCCGGCTTCACGCACCAGCGCCACCGAGCGGAAGGAATCGACGAAGACCAGCGCCGGGCCGTGCGCCGCCACCTCGTCGGCGATGCGGGCGAGCAGGCGGTCGGCGTCGCCGTGCAGCGCGTCGTCGGAGAGGTTGACAAAGTGCACACGCTGGCCCACCGCCGTGCTGTCGAAGAAACCGAACTGCTGCTGGTAGCGCAGCATCTTCATGGGCGGCTCGCCGAGCACGGTGAAATACAGCGCCGGCCGCTCGGGCGTGGCCAGCGCAAACATGATCTGGTGCGCCAGCGTCGTCTTGCCGCTGCCGGGCGGGCCGGCGATGAGGTTGAAGCTGAGCTCGGGCAGGCCACCGCCGAGCACGGTGTCCAGCCCCGGCACGCCGGTGGCCAGGCTGAGGATCTTCACTTGCGCGTTCATGGTTGTCCGTCCTGCACCGGCGGGTGCTCAGGCGGCCCCCAGGCGGCACGCAGCAGCTGTTCGGTGAGAGGGAGGCCGACGAGGTGTTCCAGCAGCCGGTGCAGTTGGTCCAGCAAGTGGTTGCCGGCGGCCAGCGACTGCTGCGCGCCGTGCGCCAGGAACAGGGCCCGCAGCGCTTCGAGATCGAGCGGCGCCGCCGGGTCCTGACCCGTCAGCGCCAGCCAGGGGTAGGTGCGGGCCGCGACATGGGCGCTGCGGTTGAAGAGCGCCACCACGCCGCGGGCGCCAATGACGGGGCGCAGCGCGCTGTCGGCATCGCGCCAGACGGCCACCACGGCGGCCGCGGCACCTTCGGCGTCGACATCCGCGGCGACCCGGCAGCCGAGGGGGTCGGCTGGCCGTTCGGGGGTCTCGCCGGCATGGGCCATGGTGTCGTCGCGCGTTAGAGCAGTTCGTCGACCGTGAGCAGGCGGTAGTGCACGGCCATCAGCGCACCGCAGCGGCGCGCCACCTCGGCCGCCGTGGCCGCATGTTCGATGCCGCTGACCTTCACCAGCAGCCAGCGGCAACCCTGGCGCGAGAGCGCCAGGTAGCGGCGCAGCAACGCGACCTCGTCGCCGTAGCCCGCCAGCGCGCCGGCGCTGTCGACCAGGGCCTCGAGTGCATCGACGCTTTCGCGCGGCGAAAAGCGCTGCAGCGCGGCCGCAGACCAGCCGGCCTGGTGCAGCGCGAGTACCGCCGCTTCGGCCGGCCCGGCGCCGGGCAGGCCGATCATCACGCCGCCCACGGGCTCGAAGACAGCGAAGGACGTGGGCACCGTGCCATGCAACATCACCGTGCTCAAGGGATCGTCGTGGCGGGCGCCGTCGATGGGCGTGCGGCGCGCCCAGGGCGGAGCCGCAGGCGGGACCGCGCTTGGCGCCGCAATGGGCACTGCAGTGGGCGACGCTTGTGCCGGGGCGAGTTGGTTCATGGCGCTTCCCTTTGGGCAGGAGCCGGACAGGCGGTGCAGGAGGCTGCGCGCTTCACGACGGGTAGCCATGATGGCCGGGGTCGGTGCGGTGGTCGGTACGCTGCCGAACATCGTCGGGCGCCTGACTACGTTCGCAAGCGCACCGACGCTGTGTGCTGCCGCCCCTAGCGTTGCCAGCTTCTGCCGCAGCGGTTTACGGAGACCCACCCCGCCATGCCGACCTGCCCGCCACCGCCCCTGCGCGCCGCCCCTGACGGCGCCTGAAGCATGCACTTCACCGGCATCGGCACCGCCACGCCCGCGCAGCGCTACACCAAGGCCGAGTGCCTGGCGGCCTTCGAGCGCTCGGCCTGGTTCGGCCGCCTCGACGAGCGCGCCCACTTCGTCGCGCGCGCCGTGCTGCAGCGTGACAACGGCATCGAGGCCCGGCGCCTGGCCGTCGACCACCTCGACGAGGTCTTTGCCATCGACCCCGACACACTCGCGGCGCGCTTCGGCCGACACGCGCCGGCGCTGGCGGCGCAGGCCGGCGCGCGTGCGCTGGCGCAGGCCGGCCTCGCGCCGACCGACATCGACGCGGTGGTGGTCAGCACCTGCACCGGCACCCTCTGCCCCGGCCTGTCGGGCTACGCCATCGAGCGCCTGGGCTTGCGCCACGACGTGCGTGCCTACGACCTCGTCGGCCAGGGCTGCGGCGCCGCGCTGCCCAACCTGCAGCTGGCGCAGGCGCTCCTGGCCAGCGGGGCGGCGCAACACGTGCTGTCGGTCTGCGTGGAAGTCAGCAGCGCCGCGATGTACCTGGACAACGACCCCGGCGTGCTGATCAGCGCCTGCCTCTTCGGCGACGGCGCCGGCGCGGCCGTGCTGTCGCGTGAAGCCGTCGCCCGCGGGCGTCGCCTGCGCTGGGCCGACAGCGCTTCGTTCACCGAACCGGCGCAGCGCGAGGCGCTGAGGTTCGAACAGCGTGGCGGCATGCTGCGCAACGTGCTGACACGGGCCGTGCCGGGGCTGGCGGCCGTTCACGCGCAGGCCGTGCTGGCCACCGTGCTGGGCCGTGCCGGCCTGCAGCCCGGCGACATCACCGCCTGGGTGATGCACGCCGGTGGCCGCGACGTGCTGCAGGCGCTGCAGCAGACGCTCGAGCTGCGCCCCGGCGACCTGGACCGCAGCGCCGCGGTGCTGCGCGAGTACGGCAACCTGTCGAGCGCCTTCGTCTACTTCGTGCTCGAGGCCGCGCTGGCCGACGACGCCCCCGCCGGCTGGTGGTGGCTGTCGTCCTTCGGCGCCGGTTTCAGCTGCCACGGCGCGCTGCTGGACGTGCACTGACACGCCTGCGCCCTTCGAGGAGCCCTTGATGAACCTGCCCCGTACCGTGAGCGCCGAGACGCTGGACCACCTGCCTGCCGACGACCCGGCGGCGCGCCGCTCGCGGCGCGACCTGGTGCGGGTGCACCGCGTGATGGGCACACGCAGCATCATCGCGCGCGGATGGCAGGCGCTGTGGCCGCCGCAGAGCCGAAGCGCCCCCTTGCGTGTGCTGGAACTGGGCGCCGGCGACGGCACGTTGATGCTGGCCGTGGCGCGCCAGCTGGCACCCAGCTTTCCGTTGGTGGCACTGACACTGCTGGACCGGCAGGACATCGTGAGCCCGGACACGCTGGCGGCATACGCCGAACTCGGCTGGCAGGTAACGGTGGAAGTCCTCGACGTACTGGACTGGGCCGACCATGCGCCCGGCGCCGCGGCCCCGCCGTGGGACCTCGTCATGACCACCCTCTTCCTGCACCACTTCGACGGCGCCGACCTCGACACGCTGCTGATGGCGATTGCCGCGCGCAGCCAGCGCTTCTTCGCCTGCGAGCCGCGCCGGGGCTGGCTGGCGCTGACGGGCAGCCACCTCGTCGGCGCCATCGGCGCCAACGCGGTGACACGCGAGGACGCGGTGTACAGCGTGCATGCCGGCTTCCGTGCACACGAGCTGACGGCGCTGTGGCCGGCACCGGCGGCAGCCTGGCAGTCGCGCGAATACACGGCCGGGCTCTTCGGCCACTGTTTCTGTACCAGCCGGGCCGAGACCGGCGCATGGGCGCAGTGAGTCCGAGCGGCACATCGCGCGCGCCGCGTGCAGGGGGCGCCGACACCGTGCGGCGCTACGACGCCGTGGTGGTGGGTGCCGGGCCGGCAGGCGCGACGGCGGCGCTGCTGCTGGCGCGCGCCGGCTGGAAGGTGGCGGTGGTCGAGAAGCAGGCCTTCCCACGGCGCAAGGTGTGCGGCGAGTGCATCGCCGCCAGCAACCTGCCGCTGCTGGACGAATTGGGTCTGGGCGCGCTCTTCGAAGCCGGCACCGGCACCGACCTGCGCCGCGTGCGCCTGCTGCACGGCACACGCGCCGTCACGGGCGGCCTGCCCGAGGCCGATCACCCGCGCCACGCCTGGGGCCGCGCCGTCACCCGCGAGACGCTGGACACGCTGCTGCTCGCGCAGGCGCGCGATGCCGGGGCCGAAGTGCTGCAGCCCTGGTCGCTGCAGTCCGTCAGCGGCACCGCGGGCGCCTGGTCGTGCGAGGTGCGCGCGGTGGACGGTACCGCCGCGCTGCGGCTGCGTGCCCAGCTGGTGATCGATGCCCACGGCTGCTGGGAGGCCCTGCCGTCGGCGCGCGACCGACGCGCGGCGGCGCACAGTGCCAGCGACCTGTTCGCCTTCAAGGCCAACTTCAGTGGCGCCGTGCTCGATGACGGCACGATCCACCTGCTGGCGCTGGACGGCGGCTACGGCGGCATGGTGGTGGCCGAGGGCGGCATCACCACGGTGGCCTGCTGCGTACGGCGCGACCGCCTGCACCTGCTGCGCATCGCCACCCCCGGCGAACGCGCCGGCGACACCGTCGAGACCTGGCTGCGCCAGGAAAACGACGGCGTGCGGCGCGCCCTGCAACACGCCACGCGTGTGGGCCCCTGGCTGGCCGCGGGGCCGCTGGTGCCGGGTGTGCGGGTGGCCACCGCCGACGGCCTGTTCCGCGTCGGCAACGCCGCGGGCGAAGCCCATCCGGTGCTGGGCGAGGGCCTGAGCATGGCGCTGCAGTCGGCGGCGCTGCTGTGTTCACACCTGCTGGCCGACCCGGCCGGCGCCGGTGCGGCGCCGCCAGCGTCCACCCATGCCGTGCTGCAACAGCGTTATGCCGCGGACTGGCGGCGCCACTTCACGCCCCGCCTGCACGTGGCTGCGGCGCTGGCGCACACGCTGATGCGGCCACGCGGGGCGGCGTTGCTGATGGCGCTGCTGCGCGTCTGGCCGGGGCTGCTGACCGAGGGGGCCCGCCGCGGCGGCAAGGTGCGCCCGCCACCGCGCGCGGCTGTCGCTGCGGCACGGTCACCCGCCCTGCCCGCGGCGCGGCGGGCAGCCGCCACACCACCCGCTACCTGAGGCTGCTGCGGCAGCAAGACCGATGACCGACATCCACGAACGCCTCATCACCATCCTCGTGCGCGGCCACAGGCTGGCGCCCGAGCGCCTGGGCCTGGACGCGCCGCTGCAGGGCCTGGGCATCGACTCGCTGGCCACGATCGAATTGCTGTGGGACATCGAGGACCAGTTCCAGATCAAGCTGCCTGCCGACCCCACGGGGCTCGTGACGGTGGGCGACGTGGTGACGCTGATCGACGTCGCGCTGCGGCCGCAGCCTCACGCCGACGCAGCGGCCGAAACCACCGTGGTGATCGGCGCCATAGCGCCATGAGGCGCGTGGCCGTCAGCGGCATCGGTGTCGTTTCGCCAATGGGCAACAGCCCTGCCGCGGCCTTTGCCGCTGCGCGCGCCGGGCGTTCCGGTGTGCACCGGCTCGAACTGCCCTTCGCGAAGCGCCTGCAGTCGCCGCTGGCGGCGACCTGTGACTTCGACGGCGCGGCGCACTTCGACGTCGTGCAGCTGCGCATGCTCGACCGCGTGAGCCAGTTTGCGCTCTTCGCCACCCGGCAGGCGGTGGCCGCGTCGAGCGACGCGCTGGCCGGGGTGGACCTCGACCGCGCCGGTGTCTTCATCGGCATCGGCATGGGCGGCACGCTCAGCATGGACGCCGGTTACCAGACGCTCTACGAGGAGGCGTCAGACCGCATCAAGCCGTTCACCATCCTGCTGGGCATGCACAACGCCGCAGCGGCCTGGGTGGGCATCGAGCTGGGTCTGCGCGGGCCAGGCATGACCTACTCGACGGCCTGCTCGTCGTCGGCGGTGGCCATCGGCGAGGCCTGGCTGCGTGTGGCCAGCGGCCAGCTGGACCTGGCGCTGGCCGGGGGTGCCGAGGCGCCGCTGTCCTGCGGTTCGCTCAAGGCCTGGGAAGCGCTGCACACGCTGGCGCGGGTCGACGCCGACGACCCTTCCACCTCGTGCCGGCCGTTTGCACTGGACCGCAGCGGCATGGTGCTGGGCGAAGGAGCGGCGATGCTGGTGCTGGAACCGTGGGATCGCGCCGTGGCGCGTGGCGCCACCATCCACGGCGAGATCCTGGGCTGCGGCATCACCAACGACGCGCGCCATATCACGCAGCCCAGTGTCGAAGGCCAGGCGGCGGCGCTGCGTGCCGCCTTGCACTCAGCCGGGCTGGCGCCCGAGGGCATCGACGCCATCAATGCGCACGGCACCGGCACCCGCGCCAACGACGGCACCGAGACGGCTGCGCTGCGCGCTGTCTTCGGCCCGCATGCCCAACACCTGCCGGTGAGCGCGACCAAGGCCCTGCACGGTCACCTGCTGGGCGCTGCGGGCGCGCTGGAGTGTGTGCTGTCGCTGCTGGCGATGAGACATGCCGTGGCGTTGCCGACGATGCACCTGACGCAGGCCGACCCAGCCTGCGACCTCGACTACGTGCCGGGGCAGGCTCGCGAGGAGGTGGCGGCGCGCGCCATGCTGTCCAGCTCGTTCGCCTTTGGCGGCGCGAACGCGGTGCTCGCCCTGGGCGCCGGGCCCTGAAGCGCGCTTACTGCGTGCGACCCGGCCGCGGCTGCTTCAGCGCGCGCTGGGGGCGCTGGCCGCCAGCGGGGCGGAATGGTCGTTGTTCTGCCCGGCCGTCGGCGTCCAGCCTGCGCCCGGTGTGCGGGACGTCGCCCCCGGCACCCGGGCGCCGGAGGCAGGGTCTTGCGGGGCGTTGGCCTGGCCCTGCATAACCGGCGGGTTCGTGGGCAGCGACGGGTCGACGGACGGCGTGGTGAGTGGCGCGGAGGCGGCAGGCCCCTCCAGACTCGCCGTGGGTGGCAGTTCGTGTTGGTCTCGCCCGCAGGCTGTCAGCAGGACTGCGGATGTGGCCATGAAGAGGCAAAGCATGCGTGTTGACATCAGTTTCTCCGGTACGGTCTCTGGCGCGGCGACAGGGGCACTGCGCCGGGCGAACCCATGATGAGCGCGCAGGGCGGGCCGCGACTGTTCGCTGCCGTACGTCAACGCCTTCAACGTCTCCACCTGGCGCGTTACTGCAACACCACAGGCACCGATTGGTACCCCGTACGAGGAAGCAGGCATTGCCCAGCGTAAATTAGCGGGGCTGCGCGGAATGCCGCGAGCAACCGTTCACTTCAAGAAGGAAATACATGGCCACGCGCAAGACCACGAAGAAGTCCGAACTCGCCCAGGCCGGCGAGCACCTCAGCACCGCCGCCAAGGAAGTCGGCACCGCGGTGACCCACAAGATGGAAGCCTTCGGCGACGCGGTGACCGCGGGCATGAGGCGCGCACGCAAGAACGTCGTGAAGCAACGCGACGACGCCAAGGCCAAGGTCGGCAAGCTCGTCAAGATGGCCGAGGCGCAGGTGAAGAAGGCGCAGGCGCAGTTGAAGAAGGCCAGCACGTCGGCTCAGAAGTCGGTGGCGGCGGCCGAGAAGAAGCTCGAGGCCACGCGCCGCAGCACGGCCCGGCAGATCACCGCACTGCAGAACAGCGCCCAACGCAAGTCCAAGGCGCTGCAGAAGGCGGTGGAAACGGAAGCCAAGGCGCTGAAGAAGGCCGCCGGCATCAAGGCCAAGGCGGTGGCGCCGAAGAAGGCGGCCGCCAAGGCGCCGGTGAAGGCCGCAGCCGCCAAGAAGGCCGCACCGAAGAAGGTGGCGGTCAAGGCCCCTGCCAGGAAGGCCATCAAGCCGGCCGCCCGGCCGGTGGCGAAGAAGACTGTGAAGAGGTAAAGGCAACGGGCCCGTCATCGGGCCCGCGCTGAAAGCAGATCGCCGGCACGGGGCCGGCGATCTGCGTCATCTTGGCTCCGGTCAGCCCGGAGCGACTGTCACTCGGCCTTTTCGGCGGGTGCAGGCTCTTCGCTGACCACGGGTTCGGGGCGGTCGACGAACTCGACGAAGGCCATCGGCGCGTTGTCGCCGACGCGGAAACCCATCTTCAGGATGCGCGTGTAGCCGCCCGGGCGCGCCTGGTAACGCGGGCCCAGCTCGTTGAAGAGCTTGGCCACGACGTCGCGGTCGCGCGTGCGGTTGAAGGCCAGGCGGCGGTTCGCCAGCGTCGGCGTCTTGCCCAGGGTGATCAGCGGCTCGACGACGCTGCGCAGTTCCTTGGCCTTGGGCACGGTGGTCTTGATCGCTTCATGCTTGATGAGCGAGTTGCACATGTTCCTCAGCATCGCCAGGCGGTGTGAGGTGGTGCGGTTCAGCTTGCGGGGGCCGTTGCGGTGGCGCATGGTGCTTGTGTCCTGTCTTTATTGAACCCCGGCCGTGTCAGGTACCGGAGGGTGCACGGGCCCTGGTCTCAGGGCCCTACGCTGCTTCACTGCACGCTGAGATTTCAGCGCTTGTCGAGGCCCTGCGGGGGCCAGTTTTCCAGCCGCGC
>JAURZK010000167.1 GCA_030653505.1 Rubrivivax sp. | reverse complement strand
TCAACGGCGACAGCAACGTGCCCTTCTACAAGGAACTGGGCAACCAGGGCCTGAAGGCGACCGACGTGCCGGTGGTGGCCTTCAGCGTGGGTGAAGAAGAGCTGCGCGGCGTCGACACCAAGCCGCTGGTGGGCCACCTGGCCGCCTGGAACTACTTCCAGTCGATCAAGAACCCCACCAACGACGCCTTCATCAAGCAGTGGAGCGCCTACGCCAAGGCCAAGGGCATCGCCGGCCACAAGGACAGGCCGCTGACCAACGACCCGATGGAAGCCAGCGTCATCGGCTTCAACATGTGGGTGCAGGCCGTGACCAAGGCCAAGAGCACCGACACCGACAAGGTCATCGCGGCGATGGCCGGCCAGACCTTCAAGGCCCCGAGCGGCATCGTCAGCAAGATGGACGAGAAGAACCACCACCTGCACAAGAGCGTGTTCATCGGCGAGATCAAGGCCGACGGCCAGTTCAACGTGGTGTGGAAGACCAAGGGCCCGGTCAAGGCCCAGCCCTGGAGCCCCTTCATCCCCGAGAACAAGGGCAAGAAGGACGAACCGGTGTTGACCGCCAAGAAGTAAGGGCCTGCGGGACGGCGTGTGCCCCGGCGGCGTCGTCCCCCTCACGAAGCTACAAGGGCCGCCGGTGCTGCTGCGTCTGATCCTTTTCGCGCTGTGTGCTTGTTGCGTCGCCGGCGCCCATGCCCTGACCCCCGACCAGGCGCTGCGCATCGCGCAGGGCGACAGCGATGAGCGCATCGTCGCGCTGAACGAGGTGGTGGTGGCCGCCGACCCGGCGCTGGCCGCCTACGTGCAGGCGCTGCTGGCCGACGAGGTGAAGGTCGGCGGCGGCAAGGCGCTGATCGTGCGCGGTGAGCAAGTGACCGACGCCGCCACCGGTGCCGCAGCCACGCTGCCCGGCGATGCCGAGGACGTCGTCAACCCCAACCGCATGCGGCGCGAACTGGAAGCGGCACTCGCAGCGCTGCAGTTGTTTTCGCCCGACCGCGCGGTGCGTGCAAGGGCCGTCGCCGACCTCAAGAGCCAGGCCGACGTCGGCAAACTGGCGCTGTTCGAGAAGGCCGAGGCGAGCGAGACCGACCCTGCCATCCGCGCCGCGCTGGCGATGCTGAAGGCGTCGGCACTCATCAACGCCGAGGACAAGGCACAGCGCCTGGCCGCCGCCCAACTGCTGGCCGGCAGCGACCAGCCTGCGACGAAGAGCCTGCTGCTCGAACGCCTGGCGGTCGAGGCCGATGCCGAGGTGAAGGCGGCGTTGAACAGGACGCTGGCCAGCGTGTCTTCGCGCCTGGCATGGGGCGAGACCCTGGGCGTGCTGTTCACCGGCGCCAGCCTGGGCAGCATCCTGCTGCTGGCCGCCCTTGGCCTGGCCATCACCTATGGGCTGATGGGCGTCATCAACATGGCGCACGGCGAGCTGATCATGATCGGTGCCTACGCCACCTACTTCGTGCAGAACCTGTTCCGAGCCTACCTGCCCGAAGCCTTCGACGCCTACATCCTGGCCGCCATACCGGCCAGCTTCCTGGCCAGCGCACTGGTGGGCGCGGCGATGGAGCGCACGGTCATCCGTTTTCTCTACGGCCGACCGTTGGAAACGCTGCTGGCCACCTGGGGCATCAGCCTGATCCTGATGCAGAGCGTGCGCACGCTCTTCGGTGCGCAGAACGTCGGTGTCGAGAACCCGAGCTGGCTGTCGGGCGGCATACAGGTGTTGCCCAACCTGGTGCTGCCCTACAACCGCCTGGCCATCCTCGCCTTCGCGGCGCTGGTGCTGCTGGGCATGGCGCTGCTGATCGGCAAGACGCGGTTGGGCCTCTTCGTGCGCGGCGTGACGCAGAACCGCCGCATGGCCGCCTGCGTGGGCGTGAACACGGCGCGTGTCGACACCTATGCCTTCGCGCTGGGTGCCGGTATCGCGGGCCTGGCGGGCTGTGCGCTCAGCCAGGTGGGCAACGTCGGGCCCGACCTCGGCCAGGGTTACATCGTCGACAGCTTCATGGTCGTGGTGCTGGGCGGCGTGGGGCAGATCGCCGGCACCGTCTACGCCGGCCTGGGCCTGGGGCTGATGAACAAGCTGCTCGAAGGCTGGCAGGGCGCGGTGCTGGCCAAGATCATGGTGCTGGTGTTCATCGTCATCTTCATCCAGAAGCGGCCGCAGGGCATCTTCGCGCTGAAGGGCCGTTCCGCAGAATGAACGCGCCCTCGATCCTTACGCCCAAGGGCTGGACCGCCGTGCTGGCGGCGGTCATCGCCATCGCCGTGCTCGTGCCGGTGCTGAACCTGATGGTGCCAGCCGGCAGCGTCTTCCACCTCAGCGACTTCACGGTCACGCTGCTCGGCAAGATCCTCTGCTACGCCATCTGTGCGCTGGCGATGGACTTGATCTGGGGCTACACCGGCATCCTCAGCCTGGGCCACGGCCTCTTCTTCGCCCTGGGCGGCTACGGGATGGGCATGTACCTGATGCGCCAGATCGGCACCGACGGCCAGTACAAGAGCGAGATGCCCGACTTCATGGTCTTCCTGAACTGGAAGGAGTTCCCCTGGCACTGGGGCTTCAGCGACAGCTTCGTCGCGCAGATGCTGTTCGTGATCCTGGTGCCCGGGCTGCTGGCCTTCGTGTTCGGGTTCTTCGCATTCCGCTCGCGCATCAAGGGCGTGTACTTCAGCATCATCACGCAGGCCCTCACTTTCGCGGCCATGCTGCTGTTCTTCCGCAACGAAACAGGCTTCGGCGGCAACAACGGTTTCACCGACTTCAAGCGTTTGCTCGACGTGCCCATCGCCACGCCCAGCATGCGCGTGCTGCTTTGCGTGCTCTCGGGGCTGGTGCTGATCGGTTTCTTCGTGATGGCGCGCACCATCGTGCAGAGCAAGTACGGGCGCGTGCTGCAGGCCATTCGCGACGCCGAGACGCGGGTCATGTTCACCGGCTACAACCCTGTCGCCTACAAGCTGAGCATCTGGACGCTGAGCGCCGTGATGTGCGGCGTGGCCGGCGCGCTCTACGTGCCGCAGGTCGGCATCATCAACCCCGGCGAGATGAGCCCGGCGGCCAGCATCGAGATCGCCATCTGGGCCGCGGTGGGCGGGCGCGCCACGCTCATCGGGCCCATCGTCGGCGCCTTTTTCGTCAATGGCGCGAAGAGCTGGTTCACGGTCGCCTTCCCCGAGTACTGGCTGTTCTTCCTGGGCGCACTGTTCATCGCGGTGACGCTGTTCCTGCCGAACGGCTTGATAGGCCTGCTGCGGCGCAAGAAGGACGACCGCGCATGACCCCCGACCTCATGGAGGCCGGCGCACAGCGCCTGGCCAGCTACCGCGAGAGGACCGCCAGCGTCGTCGATGGCGAACAGGTCTACTTCGGCCAGGGCGTGGCCCTGTACGTCGACGAGATCACCGTCAGCTTCGACGGCTTCCGCGCGTTGAACAGACTCTCGCTGACCATCGATGTGGGTGAGCTGCGCTGCATCATCGGCCCCAACGGTGCGGGCAAGACGACGATGATGGACTGCATCACCGGCAAGACGCGGCCCGACAGCGGCACCGTGTTCTTCGGCAGCAATGTCGACCTGCTGCGCCTGTCCGAACCGCAGATCGCGCAGATCGGCGTCGGCCGCAAGTTCCAGAAGCCCACGGTCTACGAACAGCTCAGCGTGTTCGAGAACCTCGAGCTCGCGCTGAAGGCCGACCGCCGCGTGCGCGCCGCGCTTTTTCACAGGCTGAGCGGCGAGCAACTGGCCCGTATCGAGGAGGTGCTGCTGCTCATCCACCTGAAGGACGCAGCGCAGCGCACCGCGGGCCTGCTCAGCCACGGCCAGAAGCAGTGGCTGGAGATCGGCATGCTTCTGATGCAGGATCCCAAACTGCTGCTGCTGGACGAGCCCGTGGCAGGCATGACCGACGAGGAGACCGAGCGCACCGCCGAGCTCTTCCTGACGCTTGAAGGTCAACACTCGCTGGTTGTGGTGGAACACGACATGAAGTTCGTCGACCAGCTCACGCAGGGCCGCAAGAAGGTGACGGTACTGCACGAGGGCAGCGTGCTCGCCGAGGGCCTGCTCAGCGAGGTGCAGGCCAACGAGAAGGTCGTCGAGGTGTACCTGGGGCGCTGAGGCGCCCCTGGTGCACCTGCGGTGGAATGTCCGGCTCCCCCGAGCCCCCTCCGGGAAGGGGCTCCGGCATGAATTTCGAGGATGTTTTTCGATGCTCAGCGTCAATGGACTGAACCAGTACTACGGTGGCTCACACATCCTGCGTGATGTCTCGTTCGAGGCGCGGCCGGGCGAGGTGACGGTGATCCTGGGCCGCAACGGCGTCGGCAAGACCACGCTGCTGAAGAGCCTGATGGGCGTGGTGCCGGTGAAGTCCGGCACGGTGACGCTGGGCGGCACCGACATCACGAAGGCGCCGAGCTACGAACGCGTGAAACGCGGCATCGGCTACGTGCCGCAGGGGCGCGAGATCTTCGGCCGCCTGACGGTCGAGGAGAACCTGCGCATGGGCCTAGCGACCCAGCCAGGAGGCGCCTCGATTCCGGTCGAACTCTTCGAACTTTTCCCGGTGCTCGGACAGATGATCGGTCGCCGCGGCGGCGACCTCTCCGGTGGCCAGCAGCAGCAGCTGGCGATCGCGCGGGCGCTGGCGGCAGGCCCCAAGCTGCTGATGCTGGACGAGCCCACCGAAGGCATACAGCCCAGCATCATCAAGGACATCGGCCGTGTCATCCGCATGCTGGCCGACCGCAAGACGATGGCCATCGTGCTCGTCGAGCAGTACTACGACTTCGCCGCCGAGCTGGCCGACCAGTACCTGGTGATGGAGCGCGGCGAGATCGTGCAGCGCGGCCGCGGCGCGCAGATGGCAGCCGACGGCGTGCGGCAGAAGATGTCGATTTGACTGCAGCGGCGGCCGCCGCGCGGTATCCATCCGCCAACGGTACGACGCCGGCAGCCGCGCGTCATACGCCTGCATGACGTCTCCCTTCAGGGGTTGCAGCCCAATGGTCACGCACCACAGCCCGGGTGCTTGTCCACGGTCTTCAACCCACCTCATCGGAGCACTGTCATGCACAAATTCATCTGCACCACCGCCATCGCCCTGCTGGGTGCATCCAGCCTGCCGGCCCTGGCCACCATCGACAGCACCGCCACGCAGCGCGTCGAGATCACCGCGCCGCGCGACGCCGTGGCGGCGGCCCAGGCCGTGCTCGCGATGCGCGGCGAAGACGCCACCTTCGACCTGTCCAACGGCCGCACCCTGGTGGTCACGCCCTACGCCAGCTACGTCGAGATGCGCTACGGCAAGCGCTTGAGCAAGGTGATGCGGCACGACGGGCAAGGCAACTTCGTCTCGCGCGACGGCAGCCTGTCGCTGCAGTTCGAGATCGACCGCGACGGCGAAGCCCGGGTCGTGAAGCTGAGCGCCCCGGCCAGCTGGTTCTGAAGCGCTGCCTTGGCCAGCCTCGGCGGCACCCCGGCCCGGCCGGGGTGCCAGGCCCGACATCGATGGCGCAATGCACCCGGCGCTGCAGCAAGGTCGGCGTGTCCAGGGCCGCGCACGCCGGGGCGTCCCTGCTGGCCGTGGCTCGAACCACCACGCCTGGCGGCCCTTCATCGGCAAACAAGCGACAGGGGCCCGAGACACCATCCAACGTCGCAGCCATGCAGCGCTGCGAGGCCCTGGCAGGGACGGCGCCGCGCAGGACCTGTGCCGAACGGGTGGTGAGCACGGTGCTGACGCGCGAACCGGCATCGCGCCTTGCGCAGAGCGGGAGCGAGCAGCCGGCGCTGGAGGCGCCGGCGCCTGCGTCATTGCAGTGACGGCAGGGACGGCAGTGTCGCCCCTTCTTCGACCCGGCCGCGAGTCCAGGCGCCGCTGGCCTTGGCTCAGGGCGCGTTGTCCGGCGCGCCCCCGTGCAGGCACACCCGCCGGAAGCCGGCCGCGGCAAAGGGCACCAGGCGGTGGTAGATGGCCAGATGGTCGGTCGAGGTGCACAGGCCCTCGGAGAGCCGGTCGATGCGTCCGGTTTCGGACAGGCTCAACGTCAGCGCCCCGGACAGGAAGTGGTAGCACCAGAACAGGTTCTCGTCGCTGGCCTGCGGCATGCACAGGCGCAGCAGCTGCACCAGCTTGCGGATCACGGGGTCGAAGTAGCGCGCCATCGTCTCGCCGCCCCAGCCCGACGAGCTGTTCACCAGCGCGACCAGCCGGAAGTAGTTCTTCCAGCCCACGTCGCCCTGCACCGAGTGGCGCACGATCGGCTCGAGGAAGGCCTCGATGCAGCCCTCGATCTGGATGTCGCTGCCGGCGGCCTGCCGGTAGGTCTCCATCGCGGCGATGCGCTCGGCGTTGACGATCTCGGCGCGGCGCAGGAACACGGCGTCGAAGAGCTTGCTCTTGGTGTCGAAGTAGTAGTGCACCAGCGCCGGGTCGACGTGGGCCGCGCTGGCAACCTGCCGCACCGTCACGCCGTGGAAGCCGTGCTGAGAGAGCAGCGCTTCGGCATGGTCCAGCAGGGCCTCGCGCATCTCGCCCGCGACAGCACCGCCGCGGGCCGGGCGGCCCCGCTTGACGGCAACTGGCCGGGTTTGCGACATGGCCGATTCTGCCGTCGGCTTCTCGGGGCTCACGGCACGCTGGCGAGAAACCGCACGAGCGCATCCTGCGCCGCCGGTTCGGTCAGCAGGGGCGCGTGGCCCACACCGGGCACCTCGGCGTAGTGCAGGTCGGGCGCGGCGCGGCGCATGTACGCGGCCTCGTCCGGGCCGACGATGTCGGACAGCGCGCCTCGGATCAGCAGCGTCGGCCGGTGGCGCGCCAGCCGCCGATAGAGCAGCCGCGCCGCCAGCGAGCTGGTCCGCAGCTTCATGCCGCGCAGCGCCAGCGCGATCTGCGGGTCGTAGTCGAGGCTGAGCTGCCCGGTCCCGTCTTCGCGAAAGCTGCGCCGGGCCCAAGCCTGCCAGTCCTGCATCGACAGGCCGGGGAAGGCGGCGCCATTGATGTTGCGCACGACCTCGGCGGCCTCGTCCCACGAGGTCACCGGCCGGCCCTGGCCCACGTAGCCCGCGATGCGCGTCAGACCGTTCATCGACAGCACCGGCCCGACGTCGTTGAGCACGGCCGCGGCGATGGCGCGCAGCCGCCGCGCCGCGATCACCATCGTGATGAGGCCGCCCATCGACGTGCCGATGAAGACGGCGCGCGAGATGCCCGCGGCGTCCAGCAGCGCGAGCACGTCGGCGGCGTAGACCTTGGGGTTGTAGCGGCTGGGGTCGGGGTCGCGCGCCGAGCGGCCGCGGCCGCGCACGTCCACCGCCAGCACACGCCGGCCCTGTGCCGCGATGAAGGGCGCGACATCCTCGAAGTCGGCGGCGTTGCGGGTCAGGCCGTGCAGGCAGACGACAGGGCAGCGGGCTCGGCCACCGGCCCCGGCATAGTCACGGGCGTGCAGGTCGAGCCCGCCGACACCCTGGAAGCTCAGGTCTGCGTATGAGGACATGGCGTGGCACCGCGGGTGTGGTCAGGCGCGACACGGCCGCAAGACCGGCGGCGTTCGCTGAACGCCGCCGGCTGCGCACGGCAACTTCAGAACTTCACGTTGACGGTGGCCTTGACCGTGCGCGGGTCGCCGTAGAACGCCGTGATCGTGTTGAAGAAGGAGGCGAAGGGATATCCGGCCACGATGTAGCGCTTGTCGGTGAGGTTGCGGCCAATCAGCGAGACCTGCAGCTTGCGGTCGCTGCTGGTCCACACCAGGCTGGCATCCCACAGCGAATAGGCGGGCTGCGCCGTGGCCTGCAGCTGCGCCACGTTCACGTCCAGCGCCGCGATACCGCTGGTGCGCACGAACTCGCCCTGGTAGACCAGGCTCTTGTACGACACCGTGTTGCCCAGCGACAGCGTGCCCGACCGGCCCATGACGGCCAGCGGCCAGTCGTAGGTGGCGGTGACGCTGGCCGAGCGCTTGGGCGTGTTCTGGAACTCGGCGTAGCTGGCGACGTTGACCAGGGCTGCGTTCGCCCCGGTCTGGCCGTTGGCGACGATCCACTCCTTGTACTCGGCGTCGATGAAGCTCACCATGCCGCTGACCGCGAAGGCGTCGGTCACGCGCGCCATCGCCTCGAGCTCCAGGCCCTGGATCTTGGCCTTGCCGGCGTTGGTCACGTTGCCGGCGAAGCCGTTGACGTTGCCGCTGGCGTCGTAGGTGGGCGTCGAGCCCGGGATCTGGACGTTGGTGTAGGACGTGTAGAACACCGCTGCGTTGGTCTGCACGCGGCCCTGATTGAAGGTCGACTTCAACCCGAGTTCGTAGGTGTCGGCCTCCTCGGGCTCGACCCCCCTGCGCTTTTCCAGCGAGAGGGCGCTGTTCGGGTTGCCGCCCAGGTCCATGCGCGGGTCGAAGAAGCCGCCCTTGAAGCCCGCTGCGTAGGAACCGTACAGGTTGTGCTGCGGGGCGAACTTCCAGCCGAAGCCGATCTTGGGCGTGAACTTCTTGTCGGTGCGGTTCAGGTCGTCCTTGCCCAGGTTCGTGTTCGGCGGCAGGCCGACGGCAGCCGGGTTGCCGAGCGTGGGTGAACCGGCCAGGCCCAGGTAGGTGGCCTTGAAGATGCGCGCCTCGCGCTGGTCGCTCGTGTAGCGGCCACCGAAGTCGATGTTGAACTTGTCGGTGAGGCTGTAGCTGCCGTCGGCGTACAGCGCCCAGGTGCTGGTGTCGATGTCGTCCAGCGTGTACAGCGACAGGCCGCCCGCGGCGTTGTAGAGCACGTCGAACTCGTTGAAGGCGTTGGCGCGCATGAAGTACAGCCCGGCCACGCCCTTCAGCCTGGGCGTGTTGTAGGACAGCTGGAACTCCTGGCTCGTCTGCCTGTCGGTGTAGATCGCCGGCGCCTCGAACAGCGCGGTATTGAGCGAGTCGAAGTCGATCGGGGCGTAGGACTTAGAGCCGCGCCTGGCGGTGATCGACTTGAACGACAGCGTGTCGTTGATCGTGTAGTCGATCAGCGCCGATGCGCCGTGCGTGACCACCTGCTGCTGGTGGCCCAGCGTCGTGTACAGGTTGGCGCGTGTGTCGTACTTGCCCGTCAGCACGGGCTCGTTGGTGGGCGCCGGGCCGGGCGTCAGCCGGTAACCGGCGCGCGGCAGCGAGTCGTCGACGGTGCGGTCGGCCGAGATCCGGATGAAGAGGTTGTTCGTCGGCGTCAGTTCGGCGGTGACGCGCCCGGCCACGATCTCCTTGCTGTAATTGTCGGCACCGGTGACGACGTTCTTGCCGAAGCCGTCGCGGTTGAAGCTGGCCACCGACGCGCCGATGCGGAACATCTCGTTGACCGGCGTGCTGGCCTTGACGACGATGTCGCGCTGGCCATAGTTGCCCAGCGTCGCCTTGACGTTGACCTCGGTCTGCGCGGCGAGCTTGCGCGTGACGTACTTGACCGCGCCGCCGATGGTGTTGCGACCGTACAGCGTGCCCTGCGGGCCGCGCAGCACCTCGATGCGTTCGAGGTCGTAGATGTCGGTCAGCGCGCCCTGCGGGCGTGCCAGGTAGACGTCGTCCAGGTAGATGCCCACGCCCTGCTCGTAGCCGGCCACCGGGTCCTGCTGGCCGATGCCGCGGATGAAGGCAGTGAGCGTCGAGTTGGTGGCGCGCGAGTTCTTCAGCGTCGTGTTCGGGATCAGGTTGCTCAGCGCGGTGATGTCCGGGATGCCGGCCCGTTCGAGCTCGGCACCGGAGATGGCACTGACCGAACCCGGCACGTCCTGCAGCAGTTCTTCACGGCGCCGGGCGGTGACGACCACCTGCTCGGCGGCGGCAGCGCTGGCCGCCGGTGCGGCAGGCGCGGCCTGGGCGTGCACGGCAGGCAGCAGTGCGCCCTGCGACAGGGCGAGCAGGGCGGCAGTGCACAACAGGCTGCGGGTGGGCTTGAACGGTTGGGCCATGGGTTTGTCTCCGTGAGGATGCTGGTGTGGGGCTGCGTGCGTTCGGCATACATCACCGCACGGACCACGCACCGGTCAGGCGGCTCACTTCAATTCATTCATCAATGAACGAATTACAAGGGCGGGCCCGGTGGGGCGCATCTGGTGGAAACACTAGCCGGGTTTCCGGGGGGGGGGTGCGGGATGTCCCCGCACGGAGGCGTGCCTGTCAGAGCAGTTTGGCCAGCAGCTGCGCCGTCGAGCGAACGCCCAGCTTGTGCAGCAGCCGGCCGCGGTGCATCTCCACCGTGCGCGGGCTCAGGGCCAGGCTGCGCGCGATCTGCTTGCTGGACTGGCCCTGCGCCAGCAGGGCGACGACCTCACGCTCGCGCGGGCTCAATGTGGCAACGGGCTGCGGCGGGTGGGCGAGCGCTTCGAACATCCACACCGCCAGGCGCGCCGGCGCCGATGGGTCCAGCGCCTGGCCCGAGACGCGGCACCAGATCAGCTCGCCGTCATCGCGCCGCATCAGCCTCTCGTCGTGGTAGCGGCCGCGGCCCTGCATGCGCGGGTAACCCCGCTCGCCGGTGCGCCGGAACTCGACCGCGGACGGGTAGAGCGTGGCCATCGAGCGCCCGGTCAGCGCCGCCGCGTCGACACCGAAGAGCGCTGCGAAGGCGGCGTTGCAGGCTGCGATCACACGCTGCTGGGTCACGCACAAGGCCACCGGCGCGAGCTCGAAGGCGATGTCCGGCAGGTGGGTCACCGAAGAAATATACGGTATTCGTACCGTATAGGCAGGGCGGCCCACAGTGCCTATCGTTGCGCCGGCGTCGACCGCCCCACGGCGCTGGAGCCCACCCATGAACCTCGCCCACCTGCTTTTGCGCCAGGCCCGCACCGACGTTGATCGCGTGGTCGTCTTCAACGGCACGCAGGCCCATGCCACCCACGCCGAGTGGGCGGCGCGTTGTGCCGGCCTGGTCTCGCGTTTGCACCGGGCCGGCCTGGTGCCGGGTGACCGCGTGCTGCTGTTCATGCGCAACCACCCGCGTTACCTCGAAGTGCTGTGGGCCGCGTGGTGGGCCGGTCTGGTGGTGGTGCCGGTGAACGCCAAGCTGCACGTGCGCGAGGTCGAGTGGATCGTCGCCAACGCGCAGGCGCGCTGGGCCTTCGTCACGGCCGACGTGGCGCCCGCGCCGCTGGCCGGGCCGGAGCGGCAGATCGACATCGATTCGCAAGAAGCCGACGAGTTGCTGGCCGCGGTGCCCGACGCGACCGCCGTGCCGGTGGTCGAACGCTTGCCCCACGACCTGGCCTGGCTCTTCTACACCAGCGGCACCACCGGCCGGCCCAAGGGCGTGATGCTGACCCACCGCAACCTGACGACGATGGGCCTGACCTACTTCGTCGACGTCGACAACATCGCGGCTCACGACGCCATCGTCTACGCCGCGCCGATGTCGCACGGGGTGGGCCTCTACGCGATACCGCACCTGATGGCGGGCGCCCGACATGTCGTGCCGGCGTCGGGCGGTGTAGATCCCGCCGAGCTGTTCGAACTCGGCGGGCAGCTCGGGCCGCTGTCGACCTTCGCCGCGCCGACCATCGTCAAGCGGCTGGTCGACCACGCCGAGCAGGCGGGCTTGGACGCCGCCGTGGCCGCGCGCGCCTTCAAGACCATCGTCTACGGCGGCGCGCCGATGTACGGTGCCGACATCCAGCGTGCGCTGCGTGTGATGGGGCCGCGCTTCGTGCAGATCTACGGTCAGGGCGAGACGCCGATGGTCGGCACGGCCTTGTCGCGCTACCACCTGGGCGACACGGGCCACCCGCGGCACCTGGCACGCATCGCGTCGGTGGGTGTGGCGCAGACGCCGGTGCAGCTGCGCATCGGCGACGCCCAGGGCCGCGAACTGCCGACGGGCGAGGTGGGCGAGGTGATGGTGCGCGGCGACAGCGTGATGGCCGGGTACTGGGGCAACCCCGAGGCGACGGCGGCCGCCGTGCGCGACGGCTGGCTGTTCACCGGCGATGTCGGCGGCCTGGACAACGACGGCTTCCTGACGCTGATGGACCGCAGCAAGGACCTGATCATCAGCGGCGGCTCCAACATCTACCCGCGCGAGGTCGAAGAGGTGCTGCTCACGGTGCCTGGCGTCGCCGAGGCCGCGGTCGTCGGCGCGCCCGACGCCGAGTGGGGCGAGGTCGTGGTCGCCTTCGTCGTGCCCCGGCCCGGCGCCGCGCCCACCGTCGAGCAGTTGGACGCGGAGTGCCTTTCGCGGATGGCGCGCTTCAAGCGCCCCAAGCGCTACCTGCTGGTGGACACGCTGCCCAAGAACAACTACGGCAAGGTGCTGAAGACCGCACTGCGCGAGCAACTCGCCGCGGCTGCCGCCGAACACGACACGAAGGAAGAGCCATGACGACGACACTGCTGAGCGGCAGACGCGCCCTGGTCACCGGCTCGGTGCAGGGCATAGGCCTGGCGATGGCGGTCGCGCTGGCGCGCGCCGGTGGCCAGGTGGTGCTGCACGGCTTGGCCGATGCCACCACGCACGCGGCAGCGCGGCAGGCCGTGGCCGAGGCCGGTGGCCGACCCGTGCAGTCGATGGGCCACGACCTGGCTGACGCGGCACAGGTCGAACTGCTGATGCACGAGGTGCTGGCCGGCGGCGCGCTGGACATCCTGGTCAACAACGCCGGCATCCAGCACACGGCGCCGCTGGCCGACATGCCGCGCGCCACCTGGGACACCATCCTCGCGGTCAACCTGTCGGCCGCCTTCCACACCATGCGCCTGGCGCTGCCCGGCATGGTGGCGCGCGGTTACGGCCGCATCGTCAACGTCGCTTCGGTGCACGGGCTGGTGGCGTCGGCGAACAAGGCGCCCTACGTGGCCGCCAAGTTCGGCCTCGTCGGCCTGACCCGTGTGGCGGCGCTGGAGGCCGCGCAGGCCGGCAGTCGTGCCAGCGGCGGCGTGACGGCCAACTGCATCTGCCCCGGCTGGACCGAAACCGCGATCATCGAACCGCAGATCGTCGCCCGCGCGGCGCAGTTCGGCGGCGAACGCGACGCCGGCATCCGCGACCTGCTGCGCGAGAAGCAGCCCACCGGCCGCACGTCGACACCCGACGAGATCGCCCGCACGTTGCTGTGGCTGTGCGACCCGGCGGCGCACAACCTCACCGGCGCGGCGATACCCGTGGACGGCGGCTGGACGGCGCAGTGAACGACGCGCCGCGCGCCAGGCGCATCAGGCGCATCAGGCACCCGCGCCGGCCCACTACAGTCCGCCGATGCCGATCGTGACGCCCACATCCGCGACCCCCGCACCCCAGGCCATGACGACGGCGTCGCTCGACGCCGAGCGTGTGCTCAAGCTCGCCGCGCAGAGCATGTTCGACCTTTTCGCGAAGGCGGCGCTGGGCACCATGGTCGTCGACCGCGAGCACCGCATCGTCTGGATCAGCGAAGGCTACAAGCAGTTCCTGCCCGCGCTGGGCCATGCCGAGCACGACTTCGTCGGCCGCCGCGTCGAAGAGGTGGTGCCCAACACGCTGATGCCGCAGGTTGTCGACACCGGCCGCCCCATCCTGGTCGACCTGCTGACCAACAAGGCCGGCACCTTCCTCGTCAGCCGGCTGCCCTTGCGCGACGAGGCCGGCCAGGTGATCGGCGCCTTCGGCATGGTGCTGCTCGACCAGCCCGAGACGACGATGCAGCCGTTGATCGCCAAGTTCGGCCGCCTGCGGCGTGAACTCGACGCCGCGCAGGCGCAGCTGGCCGCGCAGCGCCGGCCGCGTTACTCCATCGCCGGTTTCATCGGCAGCACACCGGCGGTGCTGGAGGTCAAGCGCCAGGCGCGTCGCGTCGCGGCCACCGACAGCACGGTGCTGCTGCTGGGCGAGACCGGCACCGGCAAGGAGGTGCTGGCGCAGGCCATCCACGCCGCCGGCCCGCGCGCGGCGCGGCCCTTCGTTGCGGTCAACATCGCTGCGGTGCCCGAGAGCCTGCTCGAGGCCGAGTTCTTCGGCGTCGCGCCGGGCGCCTACACCGGTGCGGCGCCCAAGGGCCGCGACGGCAAGTTCAAGGTCGCCGAAGGCGGCACGCTCTTCCTCGACGAGATCGGCGACATGCCGCTGGCGCTGCAGGCCAAGCTGCTGCGGGTGCTGGAGGAGCAGGAGGTCGAGCCGCTGGGCAGCAACCGCGTCGAGAAGGTCGACGTGCGCATCATCGCGGCGACCAGCCAGGACCTGGATGAGATGGTCGCCGACGGCCGCTTCCGCGCCGACCTCTTCTACCGCCTGAACGTGCTGGCGATCCGGCTGCCGCCGCTGCGCGAGCGGCTGGCCGACCTGGAGGCGCTGGCCGAGGTGCTGATCGAGGACATCGTGCGCCGCGCCGGCATCGGCCCGCGCACGCTGTCGACCGACGCGCTGGAGGCGCTGGCCCGGCAGGGCTGGCCGGGCAACATCCGCGAACTGCGCAACACGCTCGAGCAGGCGGTGCTGATGAGCGACGACCGCGTGCTGACGGCTGGCCACTTCAGCCCGGGCGCGTCGCGTGCCGTGGCGGCCTCGCCGGCGCCTGCGCCGGTTCCACCACCGCCGCGCCTGCGCCCGCTGGCTGAGCAGGTGGCCGAGGTGGAAAGGCGCGCGATCGCCGAAGCAATGGCGGCGACGGCAGGCAACCGGGCCGCCGCCGCGCGCCTGCTGGGCATGCCGCGTTCGGTGCTGTACCAGCGGCTGCAGCGACATCGCGAGCCCGGCGCGGCTTGAGCGTCCGCCGTCCGCACGGCGGGCTGGTCCTCTAGAGATGACCGAAAACCAGTCAATGCATCGTCCGGATAACGAACACCGTCACGGTGAATCATGACCGGAATCTATGCAATTCGCCGTCGCGACGGGCCAGATATCAAGGGTTTGCACTTACTTGGTGCATTTGGCACAGGGTTTGCAATCGCCCACCCATCCCGATGAAGTTCTGGAGACTGTGATGCAACGCCGTTCGATGTTTTCCCTGGCCCTCGTGGCCGCCACCCTGGCCACGTTGCCGCTGCGTGTGCAGGCCACCGGCGAGATCCGCATCGCTCAGGTGCACAGCCTGACCGGCCCGCTCGAGGCCTACGGCAAGCAGAGCAGCGTCGGCTTCAGGATGGGGCTGCAATACGCCACGGGCGGCACCATGATGGTCGCCGGCAAGAAGCTGGTGGTGATCGAGAAGGACGACCAGGGCAAGCCCGACCTCGGCAAGAACCTGCTCGCCGCCGCCTACGCCGACGACAAGGCCGACATCGCGGTGGGCCCCACCAGTTCGGCGGTGGCGCTGGCCATGCTGCAGGTGGCCGAGGACTACAAGAAGATCCTGCTCGTCGAGCCTGCCGTGGCCGATTCGATCACTGGCGAGAAGTGGAACAAGTACATCTTCCGCACCGGCCGAAACTCGAGCCAGGACGCCATCTCCAACGCCGTCGCGCTGGACAAGGCGGGTGTCTCCATCGCCACGCTGGCGCAGGACTACGCCTTCGGTCGCGACGGCGTCAAGGCCTTCAAGGGCGCGCTGAAGAACGCCAAGATCGTGCACGAGGAATACCTGCCGACCAACACGACCGACTTCACCGCGGCCGGCCAGCGCGTCATCGACGCACTGAAGGGCAAGCCGGGCCGCAAGATCATCTACTTCGTCTGGGCCGGTGGCGGCAACCCGCTGAAGATCGCCGACATGGACCTCAAGCGCTACGGCATCGAGATCGCCGCCGGCGGCAACATCCTGCCCGCGATGGTGGCCTACAAGCCCTATGCCGGCATGGAAGGCGCCACCTACTACTACTTCGGCATCCCGAAGAACCCGGTCAACGAATGGCTGGTGTCCAACCACTACAAGCAGTTCAAGTCGCCGCCCGACTTCTTCACCGCCGGCGGCATGAGTGCCGGCATCGCCATCGTCGAGGCGCTGAAGAAGACCAGTGGCGATGCCAGTGCCAACAAGCTCATCGCGGCGATGGAAGGCATGTCCTTCGAGACGCCGAAGGGCAAGATGACCTTCCGCAAGGAAGACCACCAGGCGATGCAGTCGATGTACCACACGCGCATCAAGGACGACCCGGCGTTCGCCTGGGGCGTGCCCGAGCTGGTGCGCGAGATCAAGGCCGAAGAAATGGCCGTGCCGATCCGCAACAAACGTTAGCCCCTCCCCGAAGCGGCTTCGCCTTCGCTGGCGAGGAACAGTCCCCCGGACTGTTCCTGTCTCGCTCAGCCCCTCAAGGGGGCGACACCAGCGGCCCGGCAGAGCCGGTTCCGCGGTGTTCGCTTGGTGCACTTTCCAACGGCCTTCTCTGCTGCTCATGCTCGAGACGCAAGACCTGACGATCCGCTTCGGTGGCCACGTGGCCGTCGACGCCGTGTCGTGCCGATTCGAACCCGGCACGCTGACGGCCATCGTCGGCCCCAACGGCGCCGGCAAGACGACCTACTTCAACCTCATCAGCGGGCAGCTGCCCGCCAGCGCCGGGCGTGTGCTGCTCGACGGCGAGGACCTCACCCGCATGGCCGCGCCGGTGCGCACGCGCAAGGGTCTGGGCCGCGCCTTCCAGCTGACGCAGCTGTTCCCGCACCTCAGCGTGCAGGAGAACGTGCGCTTGGCGGTGCAGGCGCGCTGCCGCGGCGGCCTCGACCTGCTTCGGGTGTGGCTGGACCACCGCGCCTGGATAGACGAGGCCGTGGCCATCCTGGAACAGGTGCAGCTGGGCGACAAGCTCATCACGCTGGCCGCGGCGCTGCCGCACGGCGACCAGCGCAAACTGGAAGTGGCGATGCTGATGGCGCTGGACCCCAAGGTCTACATGTTCGACGAGCCCACCGCCGGGATGAGCGGCGACGACGCACCCGTGGTGCTCGACCTCATCCGCCGCCTTAAGCAGCGCCGCGACCGCGTGATCCTGCTCGTCGAGCACAAGATGGACGTCGTGCGCGACCTGTCCGACCGCATCGTCGTGCTGCACAACGGCCGCCTGGTGGCCGACGGCGAGCCGGCCGCGGTGATCGCCAGCCCCGTGGTGCAGAACGCCTACCTCGGCATAGCGCCCGAAGAGGAGGCGGTGGAGTGAACACGCTGCTGCAACTGGCCGGCGTGCACACGCACATCGGCGCGTACCACATCCTTCACGGTGTCGACCTCGAGGTGCCCGAGGGCCAAGTCACCATGCTGCTGGGCCGCAACGGCGCCGGCAAGACGACGACGCTGCGCACCATCATGGGCCTGTGGCCGGCCAGCGCCGGCAGCGTGCTGTTCAACGGTCAGGCCATCCACGGCCGGCCGACACCCGAGATCGCCCAGCACGGCATTGCCTACGTGCCTGAGACCATGGGCATCTTCGGTGACCTGACGGTGGCCGAGAACATGCTGCTGGCGGCCCGCGGCGCGCCGCGTATCGACGCCATCGACAAGGCGCGGCTGGCCTGGATCTTCGGCCTCTTCCCGGCGCTGCAGAAGTTCTGGCTCTACCCGGCCGGCAAGCTCAGCGGTGGCCAGAAGCAGATGCTGGCGGTGGCGCGCGCCATCGTCGAGCCGCGCGCGCTGCTGCTCATCGACGAGCCCAGCAAGGGCCTGGCACCGTCGATCGTGAAGAACCTCATCGAGGCGCTGCGTGAACTGAAGTCGCAGCGCTGCACCATCCTGCTCGTCGAGCAGAACTTCGGCGTCGCCAAGGCCCTGGGCGACCGCGTGGCGGTGATGGACGACGGTCGCGTGGTGCACAGCGGCGCGATGGCCGAGCTGGTGGCTGACGAGGCGATGCAGCACCGGCTGCTGGGTCTTTCGCTCGGGGCGCTCGCATGAGCAAAGCCCTGCCCAAGGTGCGCTTCGACTGGCTGCCCCTGGCCCTGCTGCTGGCGCTGGTGGTGGTGGGCCTGCCGGCCATCGGCTCGTCGTCGACCTGGCTCACGCTGACGGTGGCCGGCCTGGCGATGGGCCTGATCATCTTCGTCATCGCCTCGGGGCTGACGCTGGTGTTCGGCCTCATGGACGTGCTGAACTTCGGCCACGGTGTCTTCATCGCCTGCGGCGCCTTCGTCGCCACCAGCGTGATGGCCGGCATGTCGGGCTGGGCCGGTGCTGATTCGATGGCTTTGAACCTGGGCGCGATCTTCATCGCCATGCTCGCCGCCATGGCCGTGGCGGGGGCTCTGGGCTGGGCCTTCGAGCGTGTCATCGTGCGGCCGGTCTACGGCCTGCACCTGAAGCAGATCCTCATCACCATGGGCGGCATGATCGTCGGCGAAGAGATCATCAAGATGATCTGGGGCCCGGACCAGATCGCGCTGCCGCTGCCGCCGGCGCTGCGCGGCGCCTTCATCGTCGGCGACGCCGCGATCGAGAAGTACCGTGTGCTGACGGTGGTCATCGGCCTGCTGGTCTTTGCGGCGCTGGCCTGGACACTCAGCCGCACCAAGATCGGCCTGCTGGTGCGCGCCGGCGTGCAGGACCGTGAGATGGTCGAGTCGCTGGGCTACCGTATCAGCCGGCTCTTCGTCGGCGTCTTCGTCGCCGGCAGCGCGCTGGCCGGCCTGGGCGGTGTGCTGTGGGGCCTGTACCAGCAGAGCGTGGTGCCGCAGATCGGCGGCCAGATCACGGTGCTGCTGTTCATCGTCATCATCATCGGTGGCCTGGGCTCGACACTGGGCTGCTTCGTCGGCGCTTTGATGGTGGGTGTTCTGGCCAACTACACCGGCTTCCTGGCGCCCAAGGTGGCCTTGGTCTCCAACATTGCGCTGATGCTGGTCATCCTGCTGTGGCGCCCGCGGGGTCTCTACCCGGTGACCTCGCGATGAAGCTGCTGCAGCGCCTGCTCTCGCACGACCTGCCGCGAAGCCGCTGGCTGGCGGCCCTGCTCGTGATCGTCGTCGTCGGCCTGGCGCTGGCGCCCTTCCTGTTCCCGGGTGCCAAGGCGCTGGGCGTGGCGTCGAAGATGCTCGTCTTCATCCTGCTGGTGGCCAGCTTCGACATCCTGCTGGGCTACACCGGCATCGTCAGCTTCGCGCACACGATGTTCTTCGGCATCGGCGCCTACGGCGTGGCGATCGCCAGCACGCGGCTGGGCGAGGGCTGGGCCGCGGTGGGCCTGGGCACGCTGGCGGCGCTGGCGCTGTCGTTCGTGCTGGCACTGTTGATCGGGCTGTTCAGCCTGCGCGTGAAGGCCATCTTCTTCGCGATGATCACGCTGGCCTTCGCCACCGCCTTCCAGACGCTGGTGTCGCAGCTCAGCGAGTTCACCGGCGGCGAGGACGGCATCAGCTTCCGCAACCCGGACTGGCTGCAGCCCGCGTTCGAACCCTTCGAGAACGAGATCTTCGGCGTGCTCATCGACGGCAGGCTGATCACCTACTGGCTGCTCTTCGCGGCCGTGTTCGTGCTCTTCCTGCTGCTGCTGCGCATCGTCAATTCGCCCTTCGGGCGTGTGCTGCTGGCGATCCGCGAAAACGACTTCCGCGCCGAGGCCATCGGCTACCGCACGGTGGTCTACCGCACGGTGGCCAGCGTGCTGGCGGCGCTGTTCGCGACGCTGGCGGGGGTGCTGCTGGCGCTGTCGCTGCGCTATGTCGGGCCCGACACCGCGCTGTCCTTCGAGATCATGCTCGACATCCTGCTCATCGTCGTCATCGGCGGCATGGGCTCGCTGTACGGTGCCATCGTCGGCGCCGTGCTCTTCGTGCTGGCACAGAACTACCTGCAGGACCTGCTGGCCGTGGGCGCCACCGCGGTGCAAGGTGTGCCGCTGCTGCAGGATCTTGTGGCGCCGGGGCGCTGGCTGCTGTGGCTGGGCGTGCTGTTCGTGCTGTCGGTCTACCACTTCCCGACCGGCGTCGTCGGCCGCCTGCGCGCGCGCGCCTACCGGGCGAAATGATGGGCGGCAGCCGTTCGCTCTATCTGCGCTGCGCCGGCCGAGAGGTGCACGTCACCGAGTGGGGCGCGCCCGGGGCCGAGGCCGTCGTGGCCTGGCACGGCCTGGCGCGCACCGGGCGCGACATGGACGCCATCGCGGCCCACCTGTCGGCGCACTACCGCGTGATCTGCCCCGACACGCCCGGCCGCGGCCTCAGCGAGTGGAGCCCGATGCCCGACCAGGAGTATTGCCTGGCCTTCTACGAACGTGTGGCGGTGGCGCTGGTCGACCAGCTGGGCCTGGAGCAGTTCCACTGGCTGGGCACGTCGATGGGCGGCGCCATCGGCCTGAAGGCCGCCGCAGGTGCGCTGAAGGGGCGTGTGCAGCGGCTGGTGCTGAACGACATCGGCCCGCAGATCGCGCCGCCGGCCGTCGAGCGCATCCGCAGTTATGCCGGCAGCCCGCCGGCGTTTGCCACCATGGGCGAGTTGGACCAGTACTTCCGCACCGTCTACGCGCCCTATGGCTGGCTCAGCGACGACATGTGGCGGCAACTGACCGAGACCTCGATGCGGCGCCTGCCCGACGGCCGTGTCACGCCGCACTACGACCCCGCGATGGTGCGGCAGTTCATCGCCCATCCGAACGACTACGACCTGTGGGACGCCTGGGACGCGCTGGCCCTGCCGGTGCTGGTGCTGCGCGGCGAACACTCCGACCTGCTGCTGCCCGAGGTGGCCGACGCCATGCGCAGCCGCGGCCCGCGTGCGGTGGTGGCGACGATTCCCGGCTGCGGCCACGCGCCGGCGCTGAATACACCTGCCCAGTACGCGCTGGTCGAACGGTTTTTCGCCGGCACCTGAAGCGTGGCCGGTACACGGGATAATGCCCGTGTGAAGCAGGCCAGACCGCCGCTGGTGCGAGCGTGGAAACACGGCACTGGAGGAAGGTCCGGACTGCGCAGGGCGGCGTAGCAGCTAACGGCTGTCCACCGTGAGGTGAGGATCAGAGCAACAGAGACGAGTCAGACCGGGGTTCCTGCGAAGGGTGCTCTGTGAGGCGCCGGCGACAGCCGGTGGGCCGTGCGGCTTGCCGCACGGCCTCGGGCGCAAGCCCGAACCGAACAGCCACCCAGACCGGGGCGCAGCCCCGGTCTGGGTGAAACGGGCAATCTCTACGCGCAGCAATACCAAGTAGGCACACGTTGACCTGGCCCGGGGAGTGTGCGGGTAGGTAGCACCGAGCCGAAGGGTGACCTTCGGCCCAGAGGAATGGCGGTCACGATCGGGCTTCGCAAGAAGACCGGCCGCACAGAATCCGGCCTATCGGCTTGCTTCACACTTTTTCAGGGCGCCCGACGCAGCCCTTGCGCGGAGCCGGCTCTGCCGGGCCGCTGCAAGAGCCCCCGCGGGGGTGGCGAACGCAGCGAGCCTGGGGGCTCACGCTTTTCGTCTGGCGACCCAGTAGGTGGCGCCCTCGGGCCCGTAGCGCTCGTCGTGGGGCGTGTCGCGCGGCAGCGTGAACGTGTCACCCGGCAGCAGGTGGCGCGTCTGCCCGTTGACGCTCAGCCACATCTCGCCTGCGCTGACCACGGCGTCGGCGTCGAAGTCGTGGCTGTGCGTGGCCACCACGGCGTCGGGCGGCCAGTGGCGTTCCAGCGCTTCGTCGAAGCCGGCGGCCAGCGCACGCTGCCTGAAGGTGTTGAAGTCGAGTTCTGACATTGTTCGGTTCCCGGGGTTCTGGCTCAGGTTCGTCGAAGCCGCCTCAGGACGGCACCACCAGCGTGTGGCGCACGGACCAGCGCAGATCGATGTCGGCTGCGGCAGCCTGCAGCTGCATCTCCAGCCCTGCGCGATCCTGCTGTGCCAAGGCGCGCCACAGGAAGTCGCGTGCATTGCCCGGGTCACCGGCGACGAAGAGCTGCGAACTCAGCTCGCCGAAGTTGGCGTGGCGCAGCTTGAAGTGGATGTGCGGCGTGCGGCCAGGGTAGGGCACCGGCCTGATCGTGCGCAGCCGCGCCTGCCCCTGCGCGCCGCTGCGCGTGGCGCCGAAGCCCTGGAAACCTTCGTCGAAGCTGCCCGGCGGTGCCGGCACGCGGGGGTGGCGGTACGCGGCGAGTGCATCGCATTGCCAGATCTCGACTTCGGCACCATCGATGACGCGGCCAGAGGTGTCGGCCAGCACCAGTTCGAGCCCGAGATGCTCGCCGCGGGCCTGCAGCACGCGCCCACCGCGTTGCACGCGCGAGAGGTCGGCGTCCTGGTCTGACCAGGCCGCGCGCCAGGCCTGAGGCGGGTAGAAGGGGCCGTCGGTCATGGTCGCCAGCGCGCGGCGCGACGAGGCCAGAACCGGTGCAGCCAGCATCGCCGCGGTGCCGAGCAGGAGCAGTCTTCGCAGTTTGGTCATGGCGCGCATTGAAGCACCGATCGCCGCGCCTCACTACACTGCGCCGTTTGACCCCGCACCGATGAATCCCAACGCCGCCACGCTGTGGCCCGGCCCGCGCTGGACGCTGGCCCTGCTGCTGGCCTGCCTGGGCATGATCGGGCCCTTCTCGATCGACACCTACCTGCCGGCGTTTTCCGGCATCGCGTCGTCGCTGGGCGCCACGCCGGTGCAGATGCAGCAGACGCTGTCGAGCTACCTGCTCGGCTTCGCGGTCATGAACCTGTTCCACGGCGCGCTGTCCGACAGCCTGGGCCGGCGGCCCGTGGTGCTGGTCGGTGTGGCGCTGTTCACGCTGGCCTCGGTGGGCTGCGCGCTCAGCCAGACCATCGGTCAGCTCGTGTTCTTCCGTGCGCTGCAGGGCATG
>JAURZK010000158.1 GCA_030653505.1 Rubrivivax sp. | reverse complement strand
TCTGCGTCGGCCTGGACATGTCTGTCAGGAAGCCACCGGGTTTCTTCGTATAATTCCAAGGCTTTGCTGACCTCACACGACCATGGCGATCGCACGGAACACCCGGAACGACCGCTGGGACGATGAAGAAACCCAGGCAGCCAAAGAGGCAGCGGCCTTCAAACCGCTGACCAGGGAAGAAGCGCAGGCCCTGCGCCTCAAGGACCCGCCGCTGTCGCCGTGGCGGGTGATTGCGGTGCAGGCGGCGGTAGGTGGGGTGGTGGCGCTGGGTGCGCTGCTGGTCACCGGCCGTGCGGAGGCGGGGTGGTCGGCGCTGTACGGTGCCGCCGCCGTGGTGTTGCCAGGGGCCTTGATGGCGCGTGGCATGACCAGCCAGCTTTCGAGCATGTCGCCGGCGGCAAGCGCCGTCAGCTTCATGTTGTGGGAGGCAGTCAAGATAGCGGTTTCGATAGCCATGCTCGCGCTGGCACCGAAACTCGTGCAGCCGCTGAGCTGGCCAGCCTTGCTGGTGGGCTTGGTGCTGTGCATGAAGGTGTATTGGGTTGCGCTGTCGTGGCGCGGCCGCAAGACGTAGTCGCAAAGCAACCGGGACGACACAAAACATGGCAGCCGTTGGTCACGCGCCCACCGCAGGCGAGTACATCGTCCACCACCTGCAGCATCTGCAGAACCAGAAGCAGACCGCGGTCGTCGACTTCTCCGTCGTCAACATCGACTCGGTCTTCTGGGCCACGCTGCTGGGCATCGTGACCTGCTTCGTCCTGTGGCGCGCCGCTTCGAAGGCCACCTCGGGTGTGCCCGGGCGCTTCCAGGCCGCGGTCGAGTTCCTCGTCGAGATGGTCGACAACCAGGCCAAGGGCATCGTGCACAACGCCACCAGTCGCAAGCTCGTGGCCCCGCTAGCGCTGACGGTCTTCATCTGGATCTTCCTGATGAACGCGATGGACCTGCTGCCCGTCGACCTCATCCCCTACATCGTCGAGCACGGCGGCATCGCCGGCTACCAGCGTGTGGTGCCCACTGCCGACCTGTCGATCACCATGGGCCTGAGCATCAGCGTGCTGCTGGTGTGCATCGTCTACAACATCAAGATCAAGGGCGCCGGCGGCTGGACCCACGAACTGTTTTCCGCCCCCTTCGGCGACAAGTGGTTCCTCTATCCGGTGAACTTCCTGATGCAGATCATCGAGTTCATCGCCAAGACCGTCAGTCACGGCATGCGTCTGTTCGGCAACATGTATGCCGGTGAGCTGATCTTCATGCTGATCGCGCTGATGGGCGGTGCCTGGACGCTGTCGGCCACCGGCATCGGCCTGGCCATCGGCCACGTCATCGCCGGCACCGTATGGGCCATCTTCCACATCCTGATCATCACCCTGCAGGCCTTCGTGTTCATGATGCTGACGCTGGTGTACGTGGGCCAGGCCCACGACCACCACTGAATCGGCGCACTGATCGTTTTTCCGTCGTCCTTTCCCGCTTTCCCGTTTCCTTCTCACCTTCCCCTCTGGAGCAAAAAATGGAAGTCATCAGCTTTGTCGCCCTCGCAGCCGGCCTGATCATCGGTCTGGGCGCTCTCGGCGCCTGTATCGGCATCGGCGTCATGGGCAGCAAGTACCTCGAGTCGGCCGCCCGCCAACCCGAACTGATGGGCGAACTGCAGACCAAGATGTTCCTGCTGGCCGGCCTGATCGACGCGGCCTTCATCATCGGCACCGGTATCGCGCTGTGGTTCGCCACCGCCAACCCGTTCCTGGCCCAGATCGCCAACCTGCCGAAGTAATCAAGACCACCCCTGTCCTTGGGAATGCACGGCTGCGCCGTTCACCTCAAGGGGCGACGCCAGCGGCCCGGCAAAGCCGGTTCCGCGGCGTCTGCTTGGTAAGAGTCCGACCCATGCGAGGCACGAATTGAACATCAACGCCACCCTCATCATCCAGATGATCGTCTTCGCGATCCTGGTCTGGTTCACGATGAAGTTCGTCTGGCCGCCGATCACCGCTGCGCTCGACGAGCGTGCGCGCAAGATCGCCGACGGCCTGAGCGCCGCCGACAAGGCCAAGACCGAGCTCGCCGCTGCGAACAAGCGCGTGGAAGCCCAGCTCTCTGCCGCCCGCGACGACGCGCAGAAGCGCCTGGCCGATGCCGAGCGCCTGGCGCTGCAGATGATCGAGGAAGCCAAGGGCCGTGCGTCCGAGGAAGCCGCCAAGATCATCGCCAACGCCAACGCCGAGGCCGAGCAGGCCGCGGTGAAGGCGCGCGAGATGCTGCGCGAGCAGGTGGCCGGCCTCGCCGTCAAGGGCGCCGAGCAGATCCTGCGCCGCGAAGTCAACGCCGGCGTGCACGCCGAGCTGTTGGGCCGCCTGAAAGCGGAGCTCTGACATGGCCGAGCTGGCGACCATCGCGCGCCCCTACGCCGAAGCGCTCTACAAGTCGGTGGGCAGCAGCGACGCCCAGGCGCTGAACGCGCAGATGGGTTCCCTGGCCGCGCTGGCGGCCGACGAACGGCTGCGCCAGTTCGCCGACGACCCCAAGGTCACCGCGACGCAGGTTTTCGACCTCATTGCCGGCATCGCCGTCAGCAGGGGGCTGCACATCGACGTGAAGGTGGGCAACCTGCTGCAGGCCGTGCTCGACAACGGTCGCCTGGCCGCGCTGCCCGAGATCGCGGCGCAGTTCCAGGCGCTGGTGAACGCCAGCACCGGGGTGTCGGACGCGTTGATCCAGAGCGCCTTCGCCATCGAGGGTGATGCGCTGGCCGATCTGGTGGCCACGCTGCAGAAGCGCTTCGGCCGCAGGCTGAACGCGAAGGTCGAACTCGCGCCCGAACTGATCGGTGGTGTGCGCGTCGTGGTCGGTGACGAGGTGCTCGACACCAGCGTCAAGGCCAGGCTTGAACAGATGAAGGTCGCGTTAACCGCATAAGGGTCGCCTGCGCTCACTTGCGCGTGACCGAAAGGAAAGAACAGCATGAACCTGAATCCCGCAGAAATTTCCGAGCTGATCAAGAGCCGCATCGAGGGCCTTGCCGTTTCGGCCGATGTCAAGAACCAGGGCACCGTCGTGTCCGTCACCGACGGCATCGTGCGTGTGCACGGCCTGTCCGAAGTGATGGCCGGCGAAATGCTGGAGTTCCCGGCCACCGCCAGCGGCGTGCCGACCTACGGCCTGGCGTTGAATCTCGAGCGCGACTCGGTCGGCGCCGTGATCCTGGGCGAGTACGAGCACATCAGTGAAGGCGACACCGTGAAGTGCACGGGCCGCATTCTTGAAGTGCCCGTCGGCCCCGAACTCATCGGCCGCGTCGTGAATGCCCTCGGTCAGCCGATCGACGGCAAGGGCCCGATCAACGCCAAGATGACCGACGTCATCGAGAAGGTCGCCCCGGGCGTGATCGCGCGCAAGAGCGTCGACCAGCCGGTGCAGACGGGCCTGAAGTCGATCGACTCGATGGTGCCCATCGGCCGCGGACAGCGTGAACTGATCATCGGCGACCGCCAGACCGGCAAGACCGCGGTGGCCGTCGACACGATCATCAACCAGAAGGGTCAGAACATGACCTGCGTCTACGTCGCGATCGGCCAGAAGGCTTCGTCGATCAAGAACGTGGTGCGCGCGCTGGAAGCCAACGGCGCGATGGACTACACCATCGTCGTCGCGGCCAGCGCCTCTGAATCGGCGGCGATGCAGTACGTCAGCGCCTACTCGGGCTGCACGATGGGCGAGTACTTCCGCGACCGCGGGCAGGACGCGCTGATCAT
>JAURZK010000054.1 GCA_030653505.1 Rubrivivax sp. | reverse complement strand
CCCATGCCGCCCATGCCGCCCATGCCCTTCATGCCACCGTGCATCTCCTTCATCATCGCCATGCCATCCTGCATGGCCTTCATGTGGTCAGCCATCAAGGCCTGACGTTCCGCCGGGCTCCTGGCGGACATCATCTTCTGGTGCATGTCCTTCATTGCCTTCATGCGGGGTTCCATGGCGGCCATGGGCATGGGTGTGCCGCCATGGGACATGCCAGGCGACATGCCTGCCGCAGGCGCGGCATCCGTGGCCCCCGGGCTCGCACAAGCGGTGGCAAGGGCAGCGAGGGACAGCGCAGCAAAGGTACGGATTGCATTCATGGTGAGCTCCTGTTGGGGTGAAGGTCCGGGACGGACCCATGGAAGTTTGAAAAGGAAGGGTTGGGCGCCCGCCATCGGCAATGGCGGCACCGGCCGTGGCCCGGCTATCGATCTGCACGGCGCCGGCGGCGAATCGCCCCGACGGCCTGGAAGCTCAGGCTAGATCGTCAGCCGCAGCAGGCGAAGGAAGAGCGGCGGGCCGACCGAGGCTGGCCGCTCGACGGGCCGCCACTGCGCAGCCGCTGCAACCTGCACGGCCAGCGACCAGGGAGCACCGGCCAGGAGCACCGGACCCGGAAGGTCGGCCTGTGAAGCCTTGCTCTTGGCCAGGGCCGAAGACTCGTCGGCGCAGAACTTGAGGCAGACCGCCTTGCCGCCATGCTGTACGGGTTCACCGCGCCCGCTGTCAGCGTGGTGGTGGGCCGGGCCGGCGTCGTGCTCACATGGCGCGACGTCGGCATCGCATCCGGCGATCTGTGCGCCTGTAGCGAGGGAGAAGGCGGCCGCACCAGGTTCTGCGGTCTGCAGCAGGCAGGCGTTTGCGACCCCGGAAACCAACGCAAACACCCACGCGAACAACGCGACACACGCGGTGTGTCGAAGCTGCCGGCGGGTGAAGCGCAGGGGCCGCATCAGAACAGTGGGTTGGCGCGCCAGAAATCGCGAGCTGATACAGCCACGCCCTGGCGCTGGTTCATTGAATCACCCGGGATGCTGATGGCGCCGACCTCTTCAGCACGAAGTGTGAACCGCAAGGCGACATCTGGAAGGGCACTTGTCACTTGCGTCCCCGCATGACGATCCAGGCCACAAGGCCGACCACGACGACCAGCAGGACAGGTCCCCAGTAGCCGCCGTAGCCGCCCATCCAGCCAGTGCCGCCCATGCCACCGTTCATCATGGTTCCGCCCTGTGCACAAGCCAGGCCGCTCAGGCCCAAGGCAAAGGTCCCGGCAACCCTGGTCAGCACATTCTTCATGGCAACCCCTCGTCAAAGCGGTAGACCCCTGCACGCCCTGATGCGGCGTGCATGCCGCCGTTGCGGCACCAGCCCCTGGACGCGAGGTCTTCGGGGCAGCAGTGGAGCGGTCGAACTTAGGCCTGAAGCGAACGGCGGTCTGTTCGTCAACGAACATGGACCCGGGACGGCGCCGCCCCGTGTGCGCTCCGAGACCGCAAGCTGTGGTCACATGGTCCCGCCACCGAAACACGGGTCGGACGACTGCTCCTACTGCCGCTACTTGCAGTGTCCACAACAAGACCCACGCCCCGGCGCGGCAGCTTCGCTCAGGCCCGCCTCGACCGACACCGGCGTGTAGCCAGCGTCCTTGATGGCCTCCGCCAGTTCCTCGGCGTCGGCCGACGCAGGCTCCACCTGCACGCGGTGCGTGGCCAGGTCGATCTGAACCTTGGCGTCCTTGTCGGTGGCCTTCAGCGCCTTGGTGATGGTGCTGACGCAGTGGCCGCAGGTCATGTCTTTGACTTCGAAGGCAATCATTGTTTGATCCAGTGGGTTGTTGATGCATCGACTGTCAACCCTCCCACAGTTGCAAGGTCAAGCGATCCCTTCGGGAATCCACAAGACCTGTGGGCAGATTCATCGCCGGGTGTTGACCTTGCCATCGTGAGAAGCTTGACGATTGCCAAATCGAACAACTCCCGGAGACATCCATGAGCACCACCGCACCGTCCGACATCCAGCTCCAGGTCACGGGCATGACCTGTGCCTCCTGTGCCCTGCGCGTCGAGAAGTCGCTGATGGCTGTCCCCGGTGTCAGGCAGGCCAGCATCAACCTGGCGACCGAACTGGCGACGGTGCAGGCTGAACCTGCAGTGACTGCAGTCACGCTGACCGCGGCCGTGCGCAAGGCGGGCTACGACGTCGCGACGACTCAAACCACGCTGCTGGTCGAAGGCATGACCTGCGCCTCGTGCGTGGCTCGCGTCGAAAAGGCTTTGCTCAAGGTGCCCGGCGTCTCCGGGGCCACGGTCAATCTCGCGACGGAGAAGGCGAGCATCCAGGCGCTGTCGACGGTGCCGGTCGCGGCGCTGAAGGCCGCCATCGAGAAGGCCGGCTACGCCGCCAAGGAAGTTCAGGATGCGACGCCGGCATCGGCGCCGCGGCTTCCCGCCTGGTGGCCCGTCGCTGTGGGCGGCTTGTTGACCCTGCCCCTGGTGATGCCGATGCTGCTGCAACTCTTCGGCATCGACTGGATGCTCGACGGCTGGATGCAACTGGCCCTGGCGACCCCGGTGCAGTTCTGGCTCGGCTGGCGCTTCTTCCGTGCCGGCTGGAAGGCCGTGCTGGCCAAGGCCGGCAACATGGACCTGCTGGTGGCCTTGGGCACCTCGGCGGCCTACGGGCTTTCGGTCTACCTGCTGTTCAAGCATGCCGACCATGGCATGCCGCACCTGTACTTCGAGGCCTCCGCGGCGGTCATCACGCTGGTGCTGCTGGGCAAGTGGCTCGAGCAACGTGCGAAGCGGCAGACCGCCGACGCCATCCGGGCACTGAATGCGCTGCGCCCGACGACCGCCCGCGTGCGCCGCGGCGACGTCGAGGTGGACGTTCCGGTTGAACAAGTCGTGGTCGGCGACCTCGTCATCGTGCGCCCCGGCGACCGCGTGGCCGTCGACGGCGACATCGTCGAAGGCCGCAGCCACATCGACGAATCGCTCATCACCGGCGAGAGCCTGCCAGTGGCCAAGGGCGTCGGCGACAAGGTGACCGGCGGCGCCATCAACGCCGAAGGTGCGCTGACGGTCCGCACGACGGCCATCGGCGCCGAGACGACACTGGCCCGCATCATCCGCATGGTGGAGTCGGCCCAGGCCGCGAAGGCGCCCATCCAGCGCATCGTCGACCGCGTCAGTGCGGTGTTCGTCCCCGTGGTGCTGGTCATCGCGCTGCTGACCTTCCTGGGCTGGTTCGGCTTCACGGGCGACTGGGAGCAGGCGCTCATCAACGCCGTGGCCGTGCTGGTCATCGCCTGCCCTTGTGCGCTCGGGCTGGCCACGCCGACGGCCATCATGGCCGGCACCGGCGTCGCGGCGCGCCACGGCATCCTCATCAAGGACGCCGAAGCGCTGGAGGTGGCGCATGCGGTCACCGTGGTCGCGTTCGACAAGACCGGCACGCTCACCGAGGGCAAGCCTTCGCTCGCTGCCGTGGTGGCAGCAGTTGGCTCGACGCGGGACGAGGTGCTGCGCCTGGCAGCGGCGCTTCAGAAGTCGAGCAGCCATCCGTTGGCCGTGGCCGTGATCGACCGGGTGCGCGACGAACGTCTGCCGGTGCCCGAGGCGCACGATGCCCAGGCCCTGCCGGGGCGTGGGGTGCAGGGTGTCGTGCGTGGCCAGACGCTGGCCCTGGGCAGCACGCGCCTGCTGCGCGAACTGGGTCTCGAAGAAGGCGGCCTGCACGCCGAAGCGCAACGGCTGGAGCGGCAGGGCAGGACCGTGTCCTGGCTGGTCCAGTCCGATGCTGGCCAGCGGCGTCTGCTCGGCCTGCTGGCCTTCGGTGACACGGTCAAGCCGACCGCAGCAGAGGCGGTGTCGCGGCTGCATCAACTCGGCATCAGGACGGTGATGCTGACCGGTGACAACCGTGGTGCGGCCGAAGCTGTTGCAAAGGAGCTGGGCATCACCGAGGTGCGTGCCGAGGTGCTGCCCGGTGACAAGGCAGCCATCGTCAAGGAACTGCGGGATGCTGGCGAAGTGGTCGCCTTCGTCGGCGACGGCCTGAACGACGGCCCGGCGCTGGCCGCCGCTTCGGTGTCGTATGCAATGGCGGGGGGCGCCGACGTGGCCACCGAGACCGCCGGCATCACGCTGATGCGGGGTGACCCGCGCCTGGTGGCCGACTCGCTGGACGTGTCGCGCCGCACCTACTCGAAGATCAAGCAGGGCCTCTTCTGGGCTTTCGGCTACAACGTGCTG
>JAURZK010000114.1 GCA_030653505.1 Rubrivivax sp. | reverse complement strand
CCCTATCCGGGATCACGATGACCACCCCTGCCGGGATCGCCGCCGCCGCGCGGCAAGCCGCTACGGGTTTCGCCCTACGGGCTCCACCCTCCGCGGCTTGCCGCGCACCTGTGGACCTACACCACTTCCTGGGACATCAGCATCTAGGGCCCGGCGAGCTGATCCTTTACGTCGAAAGACACAGGCCGCCGTCGCAACGGGCTCGACCCCACAGGCGATCAGACCCGCGGGCCCGACGGCGGGCTCGGCCCATCGGTCGGTTGCGGTGGCAGTGACACGACCTCACCTGCGCAGTCTGATCCTGCCTACGCCACCCCCCTCCATGCGACGTCGGCCTCCGGACATCGGCCGCCTCGTTGAGCTTGATCAACCATGATGCCCTCACGGGCGGGCAAGGTTTGCCGTGCGTCTGCGCCGGGAAGCGTCCGTGTGGACGAACCTGCGGGTGGCGGGCGGTGAACCGGAGCGGAAGATGAATCGAGCGTCTCTACCCAGAACCTTGGCGGTGGCAGCGACGCTGGCCGCCCTTGCCTTACCGTCATGGGCGAACGGCAGCTACAGCTTCGTCGGCACGGTGACGACCGTGCCCGATGCGCTGCTGGGCGGCGGCATCGTGGTGGGTGACACGGTCCGGTTCGAGATCTCGCTCGGCCCCCCGGTGCCCGATGTCGACCCGGCGCCCAGCGTCGGGTCATGGGCGGGGGCCATAGGCTCGTGGACGCTGGCCATCGGTCCCTTCGTGACGAGCGGCCTCAGCGGCGACGTCGTGGTGTGCGACACCCCCGGCCTGCCGAACTGCGGCTCGGCCATCTCCCAACCCTTCTTCAACGGTGAGGCGTTCGGCAAGGACGCAGTGCGCTTCCTGACTCGGGAACTGACGTCGCCGCCGATCGTGCTCAACGGCTACACGCAGAGTTGCGCCGGCAGTTCCAGTGTGTCGTGCGGCAATGCCAACATGTACGACGACACCGCACTGGCCTTGACCGGCACCGCCATCCCCCCCGTGCTGGACCCGGCGGTCTTCAACTCGGCCCTCAGCAGCGGTCGCGTGGGCTTCGGCCCAGGGCCGGTGCTGTTCTCGTTGACTGTCGTACCGGAGCCCGGCTCGGCTGCCCTGATGCTGGTCGGTCTCGGCCTGCTCGCACTCGCCGCGCGCCGCCGCCGCGCCTGAGACCGCTGCGACCGACCAAGGCTGCAAAGAGGATCCATCGAGCGCCCCCCGGCGCCCATGCATTCACGAAAAAGGAGATGGACATGGCGTACAAGCTCTACCCAGCCAAACACGCCGACTGGATTCGCGAGCAGGAATGGGCCATAGGCAGCAAGCTGACCTTCGCCAAACTCGACTCGTGCATCGCCGTCATCGGCAAAGTGGGCAAACGGCTGATCGGCATCCACCTGGTGCAGCAGGGTGCAGAGCGCCCCGGCAATGGACAGGAAATCGGCCTGGAGGTCTTCAACCAGAACGTCGCCGAACATGCATTCGAGGTGCTTTCCGCATACGGAAAGCTGGACGCTTCGCTGATCATCGGTTCCCCCGACGAGTGGCGCAACGCCGACAACAGCGAGTACCGCATCATGCCGGAAGCAGAAGGCAGGGCGTTGCAGGCTGGTTATCTCAAGCTGATGTTGCTGCTGCCCAACCTGCAACCCTCCAGGGAACTCAAACCAGGCGCCTACAGTGTGGCGCTGGCGGCCGACGGTGCGTTCCAGGTGACGTCCGACCACTGTGCTTCCGCGACTTTTGAGGCCGAATCGCTCAGGTGGTGACGGGCAGCAAACCGCCAACCTCGCTCGCCCCTTCGGCCAACTGCTGCACCAGGGCAGGCCGACCATGCCCGGCGGCGTGGCCCTGATAGTTGCGGCCCTGTTCGCGCCGGTGCTTGCCGCGGTGCTTGTGGCCCGGCGGGCGTGTGCTGCCGATCCCGCCACGCGGCCAGGCACGGCCTGCGCCGGCGGCTGGCTGCGTCTCACGCCGGCGGCGGATCCGGCCGGCCCGGGTGTGCGCATCGCGCAGGTCGACCCCGAGGGGCCGGCGCTGATGGCCGGCCTGCGTGAAGGCGACCTGCTGCTGCGTATTGGATGAAGCGAAATTGCGCAGCGCGGCCGAGCTGCGCAATGCGCCGCGCGGGCCATGCCAGGCGCAGAGCGGCCACTTCATCGTCGTGGAGCGCGGCGACCCGCATGCGCTGAGCCACGGACAGACAGGACACGCGCAAGCGTCGCGACATGACCCGCTCGTGTCGCGCTGGCTCACCGGCACATGGGCGCGGTGCATCGATCGATGCCGCTTGCTTCCTGGGCCCGGCAGGTGCGATGCTCTGGAGTGCCGCTGCCCCAGCCCCGTTGCCCACCCACCCGAGCCCCCCTCCATGACCGAAAGCGCCCGCCCCGCCGTGCTCGAACTCATTGGCAACACGCCCATGGTGGAAGTCACGCGTTTCGACACCGGCTGCTGCCGGCTCTTCCTCAAGCTCGAGTCGCAGAACCCCGGCGGTTCGATCAAGGACCGCATCGGCGTGGCCATGATCGAGACCGCAGAACGCGACGGCACGCTGCAGCCCGGCGGCACCGTGGTCGAGGCCACTGCCGGCAACACCGGCCTGGGACTGGCGCTGGTGGCGCGCGCCAAGGGTTACCGCGTCGTGCTCGTGGTGCCCGACAAGATGGCGGTCGAGAAGGTGCTGCACCTGAAGGCGCTGGGCGCCGAGGTGCACATGACACGCAGCGACGTCGGCAAGGGCCACCCCGACTACTACCAGGACCGCGCCGCCGCGCTGGCCAAGGACATCCCCGGCGCCTGGTTTGCCGACCAGTTCAACAACCCGGCCAACCCGCTGGCACACGAAACCGGCACCGCCCCCGAGATCTGGGCGCAGACGGGGCATGCGCTCGACGCCATCTCCGTCGGCGTGGGCTCGGGTGGCACGCTCACCGGGCTGACGCGCTTCTTCCGCCGCGTGCAGCCCGACCTGGGCTTCGTGCTGGCCGACCCTGAAGGTTCGATCCTGGCCGAGTACACCCGCAGCGGCCGGATCGGACAGGTCGGTTCCTGGGCCGTCGAAGGCATAGGCGAGGACTTCATTCCCAGCATCGCCGACCTCACCGGCGTGTGTGCGGCCTACTCCATCAGCGACGAAGACAGCTTCGGCAATGCGCGTGAACTGCTGCGGCGCGAGGGCATCCTGGGCGGCTCGTCCACCGGCACGCTGCTGGCGGCAGCGCTGCGCTGGTGCCGCGAGCAGACCACGCCCAAGCGCATCGTCAGCTTCGTCTGCGACACCGGCACGCGTTACCTCAGCAAGGTCTACAACGACCAGTGGATGGTCGACGCCGGGTTGCTGCGGCGCACCCGCTACGGCGACCTGCGCGACCTCATCGCGCGGCGCAGCGAGGACGGCGGCGTGGTCAGCGTGGGCCCGCAGGACACGTTGCTGGTGGCCTTCCAGCGCATGCGCGCCGCCGAGGTGTCGCAGTTGCCGGTGCTGGACGCCGGGCGGTTGGTGGGCGTGCTCGACGAAACCGACCTGCTGCTGCGCCTGCGTGCCGGTGCGGCGCACTTCCACGACGGCGTGGCGCAGGCCATGAACGACGCACCACAGACGCTGGCACCGACGGCCACGGTCGACGCGCTGCAGCGTGTGCTGGACCGCGGCCTCGTGGCCATCATCGCCGACGAGGCCGGCTTCCATGGCCTCGTCACCCGTTTCGACTTGCTGCAGCACCTGCGCCGGAGCCTGAATTGAGCCACCCCGAAACCCGCCTTCACTTCGCCACCCGGGCCATCCACGCCGGCCAGTCGCCCGACCCGAGCACGGGCGCCATCATGCCGCCCATCTACGCCACCAGCACCTACGTGCAGAGCAGCCCGGGTGTGCACAAGGGCCTGGACTACGGCCGCAGCCACAACCCCACACGCTGGGCCTGGGAACGCAATGTCGCCGACCTCGAAGGCGGCGCGGCGGCCTTTGCCTTCGCCAGCGGCCTGGCGGCCATCGCCACCGTGCTGGAACTGCTGCCCGCCGGCAGCCACGTCATCAGTGGCGACGACATCTACGGCGGCAGCTTCCGCCTCTTCGACAAGGTGCGGCGCGAAAGTGCCGGCCACCGCTTCAGCTACGTCGACCTGACGCAGCCCGACAAGCTGCGCGCCGCCATCACGCAAGAGACGCGGCTGATCTGGGTCGAGACGCCGACCAACCCGCTGCTCAGGCTGGCCGACCTGCAGGCCATCGCCGGCATCGCACGTGAACACGGCATCCTCTGCGCGGCCGACAACACCTTCGCCAGCCCCTACAACCAGCGCCCGCTCGAGCTGGGCTTCGACATCGTCGTGCACTCGGCGACGAAGTACCTCAACGGCCACAGCGACGTCATCGGCGGCGTGGCCGTGGTCGGTGACGACGCCCGCCTGCAGCCGCTGCGTGAACGCCTGGGCTTCCTGCAGAACGCGGTGGGCGCCATCGCCAGCCCCTTCGACAGCTTCCTGGCGCTGCGCGGGCTGAAGACGCTGGCGCTGCGCGTCGAACGCCACAACCACAACGCGCTGGAACTCGCGCGCTGGCTGCAGACGCAGCCGCAGGTGGCGCGTGTGCATTACCCGGGGCTGGCTTCGCACCCGCAGCATGAACTGGCGCAACGCCAGATGGTGGGCGGCTACGGCGGCATGATCTCGATCGACCTGGCCACCGACCTGGCCGGCGCGCGACGTTTCCTCGAAGCGGTGCAGATCTTCGCGCTGGCCGAAAGACTGGGCGGCGTCGAGAGCCTGATCGAGCACCCGGCCATCATGACCCACGCCACCATCCCGCCCGAGACCCGCGCGGCGCTGGGCATAGGCGACGCGCTGGTGCGTCTGTCGGTGGGCGTGGAAGACGTGGGCGACCTGCGGCGCGACCTGGCGCGGGCGCTCGCCAGGGTCTGAAGACACCATTCCGTGCGTCAGGCAGCCTCAGCGCCCGGTGCCAGGCCGGCGGCGTCGAACACACCTTCGAAGAGCACCGAGCTGAGGTAACGCTCGCCGGAATCGGGCAACACGACGACGATGGTCTTGCCGGCGCTCTCGGGCTTGTGGGCCCAGCGCAGCGCCGCAGCCGTGGCGGCGCCGCATGAGATGCCGGCCAGGATGCCTTCCTCGCGTGCCAGCCGCAGCGCCGTGGCCACCGCCTCTTCGTTGCTGACCTGCTCGATGGCGTCGACCAGCGACAGGTCCATCACCTGCGGCACGAAGCCAGCGCCTATGCCCTGGATCTTGTGCGGCCCGGGCTTGATCGCCTCGCCGTTGCGCGCCTGCGTCAGCACCGGGCTGGCGGTGGGCTCCACCGCCACCGAGACGATGGCCTTGCCCCGGGTGTTCTTGATGTAGCGCGTGACGCCGGTGATGGTGCCGCCGGTGCCCACGCCGCCGACGAAGATGTCGATGGCGCCGCCCGTGTCTTCCCAGATCTCGGGGCCCGTCGTGGTTTCGTGGATGGCCGGGTTGGCCGGGTTCTTGAACTGCTGCAGCAGCACGTACTTGGGGTCGCTGGCGGCGATCTCCTCGGCCTTGGCGATGGCGCCGTTCATGCCCTTGACACCTTCGGTCAGCACGAGCTTGGCACCATAGGCCAGCAGCAGCTTGCGGCGCTCGACGCTCATCGTCTCGGGCATGGTCAACGTCAGCGGGATACCACGCGCCGCGGCCACGAAGGCCAGCGCGATGCCGGTGTTGCCGCTGGTCGGCTCCACCAGTTCCTTGCCGGGCCCGAGCAGGCCGCGTTTTTCGGCATCCCAGATCATTGCCGCGCCGATGCGGCACTTCACCGAGTAGGCCGGGTTGCGGCCCTCGATCTTGGCCAGCACGGTGGCTTTGGCGCCGTCGGTGATGCGGTTCAGGCGCACCAGCGGCGTGCGGCCGATGGACAGGGAGTTGTCGTCGAAGTAGTGGCTCATGTCGTCACCTCGGGTTCAGTGTGCAAAGCACGCGATCTTGCACCCGGGCAGCCAGTCGGTCCTGCGAAGCAGCTTCGACCGCATTTACACGAAGAAGCATCGACCCTTTCCGCAGCGGCGGCGTCACCGCCCTTCGGTAGAAGTTTTTCGAATTAGCAGCAGCGATTTGCGTCGTTGCTGCACTGCAGGGTGCACCCTAGAGTCCCGGCCTGCTGATCCTTGCCTGGAGTTCAACTTGTCGCTGCCCCGCCGTCGCATCCTGTCCCTGCTGCCCGCACTGCTGACCCTGCTTGTAGCACCTGCCATGGCTGCAGGGCCCACACTGTTGAACGTCAGCTACGACGTCAGCCGCGAGTTCTACAAGGAATACAACCTCGCCTTTGCCGCGCACTGGAAGAAGACCACCGGCGGCGACGTGACACTCAACCAGAGTCACGGCGGCAGCAGCCGCCAGGCGCGCAGCGTCGTCGACGGGCTGGAAGCCGACGTCATCACGATGAACCAGCACAACGACATCGACGTGCTGCACACACGCGGCAAGCTGGTGCCGGCCGACTGGGCCGCGAGGCTGCCCAACAACGCCTCACCGACGACCTCGATCAGCGTCATCCTGGTGCGCAAGGGCAACCCGAAGAAGATCCTGGACTGGGCCGATCTGGGCCGTAGAGGCCTGCAGGTCATCATCCCCAACCCCAAGACCAGCGGCAACGGCCGCTACACCTACCTGGCGGCCTGGGGCGCGGCCATCACCGGCGGCGTCAGCCCCGAAGCCGCCAAGGCGCTGGTCACCCGCATCTTCGCCAACGTGCCCGTGCTCGACGGCGGCGGCCGCGGCGCCACCACCACATTCGCCCAGCGCAATCTCGGCGATGCCCTGGTCACCTTCGAAAGCGAAGTGCCGCTGATCAAGCGCGAGTTCGGCGACCACTTCGACGTCGTCTACCCCAGCCGCACCATCCTGGCCGAGAACCCGGTGAGCGTGGTCGACAAGGTGGTCGACAAACGCGGCACACGCAAGCTGGCCGAGGCCTACCTGCAGCACCTCTACAGCGAAGAAGGCCAGGAGATCGCCGCAAAGTTCAACCTGCGCCCACGTTCGGCCAAGGTGCTGGCGAAGTACACGCAGGCCTTCCCCAAGGTCGGCACCTTCACCGTCGACGAGGTCTTCGGCGGCTGGACGAGGGCGCAGCGGGACCACTTCAACGACGGTGCGGTCTACGACCGGGTCATCGCTGCGGCCCAGCCGCGCTGAACGCCAAGCCCTGAACCGTCATGTTCCTGCGCAAGACGCTACTGAGGCGCCACAGCGTGCTGCCCGGTTTCGACCTGGCACTGGGCTTTGCGCTGCTCTACATCAGCCTGATCGTGCTGATACCGCTGTCGGCGGCTTTCCTGAAGACCTTCACGCTGACCTGGCCGCAGTTCCTCGACGCCACGACCACGCCGCGCGCGATGGCGTCCTACCGTCTGACCTTCGGCGCCAGCTTCTTGGCCGCGGTGCTGAACGCACTTTTCGGCCTCATCGTGGCCTGGGTGCTGGTGCGCTACACCTTCCCCTTCAAGCGTGTGATCGACGCGCTGGTCGACCTGCCCTTTGCGCTGCCCACCGCGGTGGCCGGCATCGCGCTCACGGCCATCTACGCACAGAACGGCGTGCTCGGCCAGTACCTGCCCTTCAAGGTGAGCTTCACGCCCGTGGGGGTGTGGGTGGCGCTGGTCTTCATCGGCCTGCCCTTCGTCGTGCGCACGGTGCAGCCGGTGCTGGAAGACGTGAACCGCGAACTGGAGGAAGCCGCGGCCACGCTGGGTGCGAGCCGCTGGCAGACCTTCCGCAAGGTCATCTTCCCCATCGCGATGCCGGCGCTGCTGACGGGCTTTGCGCTGGCTTTCGCGCGTGCTTTGGGTGAGTACGGCAGCGTCATCTTCATCGCCGGCAACATGCCGATGGTCAGCGAGATCACGCCGCTGCTCATCATCACCAAGCTCGAGCAATACGACTACGCCGGCGCCACGGCCATCGCAGTGGTGATGCTCGTGGCCGCCTTTGCGCTGCTGCTGCTGATCAACCTGCTGCAGTCCTGGGCCCGCAAGCGGCAGGGAGGCTTGGCATGAACACCGCCGCCATGCCGTCCAAGCCCGTCGCCATGCCGACCTCTGCCCCAACAGCCGCCGTCGCGCGCGTGGCGGGCACCGCGCCACGCCGCATCCGCGCCGCGACGGCCGAAGCACCCTGGGTGCGTGTGCTGCTCATCGGGCTGGCGCTGGGTTTCATGACGCTGTTCCTCTTCATCCCGTTGGTGACGGTGTTCTACGAGGCCTTCAAGAAGGGCTGGGACGTCTACATCGCGGCGGTCACCGAGCCCGATGCGCTATCGGCGATCAAGCTGACGATGATCGCGGCGGCCATCAGCGTGCCGCTGAACCTGGTCTTCGGCGTCGCGGCGGCCTGGGCCATTGCGAAGTTCGAGTTCCACGGCAAGAACGTGCTGCTGACGCTGATCGACCTGCCCTTCTCGGTCAGCCCCGTCATCGCCGGCCTGATCTACGTGCTGGTGTTCGGGCTGCAGGGCTGGTTCGGCAGCTGGTTCATCGACAACGACCTGAAGATCATCTTCGCCGTGCCCGGCA
>JAURZK010000113.1 GCA_030653505.1 Rubrivivax sp. | reverse complement strand
CTGCCGGGATCGCCGCCGCCGCGCGGCAAGCCGCTACTTGTTTCGCCATACGGGCTCCACCCTCCGCGGCTTGCCGCGCACCTGTGGACCTACACCACTTCCTGGGACATCAGCGCGGGTAGCGACGGCAAGTGGCAAAAGAACGGTCGGCAGGAGCATCGACTGATGACTTAGCTCGTAGCCGAATACGCGCAGAAGCAACCGCTTCGGTGGCAGGCCTGTGTGAGCCACGGCCCGAACGAGGATGCTGCCGATGAGCTCGTCAGGGTACGGGCTCGGCAGGCTTAGCCCAGGCAAATGACGTCCTCCACCTCAGGAATCATGTCGAGCTGCATCAGCTGTTCTACGATTGGCGTCTTGCGCTCGAATGCGAGGACGATTGCTTTGCGCATGTCGTCTGGGCGAGACTCAATGCCGGGATAGGCGGGCGGAGCATCCTTGGACGTGCGCTTGCCTTTGGCAGTAGACGAGACTGGTTTCGGTGGCGAGGCCTTCTTCGCGAGCTGAGCAGCGGCGTCAAGCATGTTCCGAGCGGTTCCGTCGGCTGCGACCTGCTGCGCTAGCGTCAAGGCGTCGTCCTCCACCAAGCCCATAGCTCTTGCTGTCTCGGCCAGGCGGGGAACAAAGTCCTCCTTTCCCGGGCGAGTAGAGGCAGCCCGTCCCCGCGATGTACGTGCTTGTATAGCGCTCGCCTCCAGCATATCGGCTGCCTGCGGCAACTCCAGGTCCTGGTACTTCGCGAGCGCAATCCGGTCGCCTGTTCGATACGCGTCAATCATCGGGTGCAGGAGGGCGAACTGCTCGTTGTAGACCGTGCGGAAAAGCTGCTCCGTAAGAGTCTCTGACTTGTCCACAATGGCGCGTGCCTGTGCGACGATGAACAGCTTGATTGCCAAGTCGATAATGCCTTGCGTGCAGTCGTAGATGACGTCAAGCAAACGCTCTGAGAGCGGCACAGGTTTCCGCAGCCAGCAATAGCACCACAGCGCCTCCACAAGGTCGACCCACTCCCCACGTGTCTGGACCAGTGCTCCATCGGTATCGCGGGTCACTTCGTATCGGGGCAGCGGGCCCCAATTCCCGAGCATGAGGTTCATCGCTCGCCTGCTTTGTCGCAGGTCTAACCCCAGGATTCGGTTGGCTTTGGGTGTGCCTATGTACAGGACTGGTGTTTTCGACTTGTTCACAAGCGTGGTGAGCTCAGTCATGACAACTTGGTCAGACTTGCGCGAGTTTGCAGCGTTCTGGACCTCATCAGGAATCAGCAGTCCGACGCAATGCTTATTCAGTAGCCTTCGTACAGACGACTGCAGAGCGGCTTCTGAGGGCCGCGCCTTCAACACGTAGTCCTCGTAGTAGGTGTTGTCGGGGACAAGCTCAGCGATTGCTTCGATGATGCTGATAAGAAGTGCCTTTACGCCACCCCCGTCGCTCGGCATTTCAAAGTGCAGCCAGGTAATCTGGAAGATATCGAGGTCTGGGTGATAGATGACCTGGGGGTACCGGGCGAGCACGCGCAGCACAGTCGTCGTTTTGCCCATCCCCGAGACGTCCACCAGCGCCTGAGAAAGCTTCGGCGTCAACGTACTCAGCGATTGACGGAACGGATGCCCTGCCTTAGCAGCTTGCTCGTCCCTATGAATCTCTTGAAAGATGCCGACATGCTCGGCAGTGTGAGGCTCCCGCCCGACATACCCCTCCCGCATCATCGAGTCGAGGGCGTGGCCCAGCTGGATGTGCGACGTCAGCGGAATCATGATGTTCGTGAGGCTAAGCAACTCCCGAAGCCGGTCGGCATCCTCCCACTGCCGAGAGGAGGCGTCGAACTCAGGCAGGAGTTCCAGTGACAGGTACAAATCCTCATCCGTCAGTGGCGGAGGGAGAGCCTCGATAAGCGGATTCTTTTGAAACCTCGGTTGCCGTTGGTTCGAGTTGTATTGCGCGCAGACGATTTGAGCTGGTGTCGATGTTCTGGTCATGATGCTGATATCAGGAAAGCATTCCGCGACGAAGCGCCGCGATACGTTGATTCAATGACGGGCTTGGAGCGTCCGCCTCATCGGAAGTGTCACTGGCGGGAGTGTTGACTTCTGCCGGGGGTTGCGGCTTGAGTGGAATGACCTGAGCGCCACCTGGCTTGATTGCAGGCTCCTGCAACGGCTGTTGCACCGCTGCCGTGGACTCAGCAACGCGGCCTGGAGGTTGAACACCGGCCGTTCGACCACGTTCGGCTCGAACTTCTTCTGCTCGCGCAGGTGCGGTGTCGGCTCGACGGCCTGAGCGCGAGATACCCTTCGTTTGCTCCTTCACCAGCTTGGCTGCGTTTTCGCGCGTTGGTTCCGAAAGCTGCCGGTAGTCGAAGTACGCTTGGCGCTTATCCTCAGCGCTGGCTTCGTGTAGCGTTGCAACGCGGGTGAAGTGCTGCTTTACCTCCCGCTGACTCAAGCCTTGGAAGATGACGCTGTCTCCGGCGAGCTTCGCCACAAAGGATTCACCGCTGCCGTCTGGTGCATAAACAATGATTTCGTCGACCAATCGGTAGTCGAAAGCGATGCCGACCTTTTGTCTGCGCTTGCGGCCTTCGACAAGCCATCCACGCTTCGCTGCCTCTGGACATGTGTAGTACATGCCTTCGAAAAGGATGCCGTCTTCAGATACGGTAGCTTCGTGACGCGGCATGAGTTCTGCGCGTAGCTTTTCGTACTCCATCTGGTCGAGGACACCCATGCGGCGCATGATGTTGTGCCGCCAAAGTTCACGCGGGATGGGACGGACGCCGTCGGCCGCTTGCTCCAAGGACAGCGGGTAGCCGAGCTGAGGCGACTTGTTGTGCGCAATGATGGCGAGGATGATGAGTCTCAGTGCCTCCTTTAGGTTTAGTGCGACATCTCGAGTCCGATTGACTGAGCGGCGCTGCTTGTTGTCTGCGTCCGCTGAGAAGCCAGGTGAGTCTGGCGCAATGATTTGGTGGAGCATTGCGATGCCGCATTCGACGAGCGGCTTCCAGTCAGGTCGAAGGCCCGGGATATTTGAAATCGTTGCGCGCAGGGAGCGGGAAATTCGGCGAGCCTTCTTGTGTATCAGTTCACCCTGGTCGGCCAGGAAGGACTCTGGCAGGACGCCATGAGCTGGCCAGTCTGCAGGGTCGTACGGGATGCCAAGCTCTCGGCAGAGAGCCTCCTTGTCCTCGCCGATGCTGAGAATTGCCTGCATCGCTGCAGAGTAGTTTGCATTCTCAAATCCTAGGTACCAGCCGACGATGAGGCGGCTGTGTCTGTCGATGATGAGGTACAGGGTAGGCTTGCCGACGATGTCAGTTCTGTTCTTCGATGAGACCAAAGGCAGGTCGAGAATGGTCGCGTCGAACTCGTAGATGTGCCCCACGCCGTGGCACTCTATTTGGATAGACCCCTCTGTCGAGCGGTCCTCAAGTGCGAATCTCTTCTTACCCTTTCGCTCAGTATCAATAGTTTCTCGCGAATAGTTGTCGTACAGGAAGTAGCGGAGCTGGCGATAGCTCGGGCACTCGTGTCTGGGCCGCAAATACTTCGTACCGTTGCCATCTAGGTATGTGTAATGACGCGCATGGAGTTCGTCTAGAGCTTTGGTCAGAGTTCGACGGACCGTCTTGTCAAAGTAGTAGTGCTCGATGACCTCCTTCATGTAGTCGAGGTCAGCCTGGGTGAGCTGGTATGGGGATTGCCCAGTAAGTTGCACGGTCACCGTCTCGGGACCCTCTGCGGTGAGGCCAGTTGTGGAGTCGACTTCTTCGGTAACGAAGCCGAGGAGGCTCGGTGCCTTTTTCCGACCTCGCCCAGCTGTACCGACAGCAGCTGGCCGCGAGCAGTTGCTGTACTTGCCCAGCAGTGCATCCTGGGTCTGGCCGCCCTGCCACCAGTAGCGGAGGTCTTTCAGCAGCGTTTTAGGTGTTCCGCAGCCTGGTTCCTTGGAGCGTGCAACCAGCAGGGCATGCCGCTTGGATGGCTCAAAGATGTCGGGGTTGTCGACCAGAGGCTGAATGCGCGTGAAGGCTCGCTCGCTTACGCTGATGCTTGCTTCAGATGGAGGCTTGGCGAGAGCCTTCATCGCTGTCGTGAACAACTCGGACTTTGCCGGCGCGGGCTTGTCTTCATTGCGTGGAACTGGCTTGTAGCAAGCCTGAAGCTCTGCGAACGACACTGCGTACGGGAGTGCCTGGGGCACTTCGAGCAGGATGAGCCATGCCTTACCCGTGAACTCAGGTTCGCCCGGTGCAGCATAAGCGCTCGACTCCACGTCAAGACGCAGCAGGCGGTGCATCGTGCCGTCATCGCGGTTGAGCACGGCATTGCGAAAGTATTGGGTGGGGTTGGTAGCAGCCATCTCAGATGCCTCCCACCGAGCGAAGGCGGCCAGGCAACGCTGTGAGCGTGAAGCTGTCCATGTGGGCAACCTGTGGCTGCGGGTTGTTGAGGTCCATCGTGATGGCGCGGCTGCTCAGCAGCATTCGCGCGACACGCATGCCAGTTCCCGGCTCGACGCTGTAGCGACGGTCGTACTCAGCGCAGTAGTCGACGAGCGAGCCGTCAAAGCGTCTGGTCGCCATGTCCTGGACCATCCGTGCTTTGTGCTCCTCGTAGAAGCCCGGGAACGCCTCCGTCGCGTTGCTGTCGAGCTGGGCGTCTCGAATCCACCGTAGGTTCTTGAGCTTGACCTGCGGCATGCGCTCTTTGACTAAGAGCCGATAGGGCATGCCCGTGGCTTGGCAGATGGCCCGCTCGAGCTCCAATCTTTCCACCACCGCCGCATCGTTCAAGTCGTCGTGGACCTTGACGCTGAAGGCCTCCGGGACTTCTTGTCCGTTGACGACCTTGGTGACCAGGAAGTCCAAAGTCATCACGACTGGGACGTGTGTGCCCGGGTAGTAGGGATGACGGATGCCCGCCTCAAGTGCGAGTTCGAGCGTGATGTCCCTCGGAAGGGGGTACTGCTCGCGGATGTCGACAACGTCCTGGGCCCACTCCAGCATGATGAAGGCGTCTCGCTCGCCGTCGGACAGCAATTGGTGCTGGCGACCAGTCTTGTGGCTATACATCTCGTGCGTGCGTCCCTGTGAGTACAGGTCGGTGATGTAAATCCATGGTGTGTAGGTCGGTCCACGGCCCTTGCCGCGCCCTTCGCGCTGGAGCCGCGAGATGGCCTCTTCGCTCCACTTCTTGATGCCTCTGCTCATTTCGTTCCGCTCGTTCAGGGTCCTGGTGTTGTGGGGTCAGGGACACCACTTCGCGTGTAGGAAGACGGGTCGGCGTTTTTTAAATTGCGTCGAACCTCGTCATGAAGGCGTCGTAAAAGTGGTAAAGTCCTCGTATACGATACAATCGAGTATGATTCCATCGCATGCGATACAAATGTGTCGCATGAGCGATGAATCTGTTACAAACAGTGTCCCAGTCAGGGGTGTGGCCCGGTCGGTGGCTGCAGCTGAGTGGGAGGCTCAAGCAAGGCAAATCCTCAAGGCAGAGTTCGCTCGCCAAGGGGTGACTTACAAGCTGTTGGTCCAGAGGTTGGCGGCCATCGGCGTCAAGGATGATGAGAAGGCCATCGCGAACCGCATCAGCAGGGGGCGGTTCCAGTTCACGTTTTTCTTGCAGTGCATGCGGGCCCTTCGGGTGACGGAGGTTGACCTGCGAGACCGAACACGGCGGTGAGCGTCGCGACGCCGCCTCACACACACAGGATGGCCGCATTGAGCCCCTCAAGTAGCGTCGAGGAGAACCCGTCACGAAGACGTCGAGGCGTGGTCTCGCGCTTGGACCCTGGCGGTCGCTTCGGCTACGTTCAGTGCGACGAGGGCACTTTCATCTTCGTAGTTGGTCGCGCGCTGTCGAACCGAGACGCTGCGCGGCTGAGCGTGGGGTGCTCTGTTGTGTTCTCTGTGGACGGACAGGACCGGGTCCAGGGTCTAAGCCTGGAGGGTTGCGGCTAGTTGCGCCGCCTCGGGGTCGGCCACCTACCCCGCGATAGTGAGTTTCGCGGGGTAGATGTGTTGGACTAGAAACAGGCAGGACAGCTCAATGTCCACCACCCCTCTGTATCTCCGCCTCGAGTTGAATCGCCACACGCAGTAAGCGGAGGCAATGGAGCAGGCTCGCACGAAGCTGGCGTTGCGGCCCGGCATCCCGGTCCTTGACGCTGCGAAGCATCACGGGGCAAAGACACTGGCACCGGCGCCACAAGATGCCCACTTGGCGGTCACACCCGATTGCTCCGGATGAGCGTCTGAGCGCAAACGTTTACTCGGGTTGTCTGGTACTGCCCTACGCCAACCTGAAGTTCACAGGGAAAAGCCCTGGCCGGAAAAGCATGAAGGCAGGTATAGCCATCGCCAACTGTTGCTGCTCATCACCCCAGAAGTGCATCCCGTGCAGCGTGCCATCCGGGGTCATGACTGGCGACCCACTGTGTCCACCCACTGTAGGGACCTGAAACTGGTACGCGGCTGCAATAGTGACCGTACCGCAGCGTGGATACTGCAGAGGAACGTTTGCCCACTCCTTGACAAAGACGGCGGGGAGAGGACCGTCAGGGGTAAAGACGAAGCAGTTCACCGGTTGCTTTGTACCCGGCTCGACTCTGACAGGCTTTATGCCTTCTCCTGACACCCAGGTAACCTCAGTCCCAGCGTCGACCAGCGCAAGCGCGGCGTCGAGGCAAGCTAGACCGTCGGCCGCCATTGGAAGCGGATGAAAGAGCCCCCCGAACTTTTGCACGGCACCGCGCCCGCTGACATCTGTGTCCTTGAAGAACTCGCAGCCAGTTGTCAACAACGACAGTGCTAGGACATGGTGACATCCCAGGACGAAGCGGTTGGCCGCGTCGCTTTGGTCGACGACTACGCAACAGGCCGCACCTGGAACACCTTGCGTGCTGTTACTCCGATTAAAGGCTCGAATGCCTGCAGCCGCGTTGATGGCCTGTTGGGGCTTACCCTTTCCAAGTTCCTCGACGTCAGTCGGTATTGAGAGTTGCACTCGCTTGCCATCACGCTGGACAGAAACTGTAAGCCGCTTTGGTATCGGCGCAGAAACCTTTCCAAGACGCGACTTCTTCCTACTAACCAGCAGTCCAAGACATACCGACGTAGAAACTTCGCCTGCCGACTTCTTGAAGCCGGCTCCAACAGCGAGTACATCGTCAAAGCGCTTGACCATGGCGGCGCCTCTACTTCCACAAACTTCACGGACGGCGGTGAGTTGCTCGTCAGCGGGAAGTTCTTCCCAGCGCCGTACTGCCAGCGGCGGTGTTGTGGACGACTTGTTCCGCCTCTTGGTAGAAGCCATCACTTGGTCTCGGTGAGGTCTACTTGAGTTGGCAAGAACTTCGAGCCGTCTTGCCCCGAAACAAAGGCACCAAGTTGGACCATGTTCGTGAGGCCGGTGGGCTTTGTGGTGCCGCCAGTCAGTGTGGCTTTACCCGTAAGCTTGACTCCTTCCTCCTTCAGGCCCGAGAGCTTCCAGGAACCCCCGTCGCTACCCTTCCTGTTTGCCAAAAGAGCATTCACCTTGCTCTCAAACTCAGCTGCATTGAATGATGTCGGCACGCGACTATTGGTTGCCGGCACCGTCGGTGTCTGAGGTGCACTATCGCCTGCGACCTGGTCGAAGTAGCGCTGCAAGTTCATCGGCGTATCGCCAGCCGGTTTGGTTGCCTCAACTACGACAACTTCGTAGGTATTGAAGGCAATGTTGGTGTAGGGCCGCAACGGCAGGTGGCGCTTGACCATGTCCGTGCCCGACGGGTCAGTGGCCTCAGCCTTTTCATTCGGCTTTAGGATTGGGTAGAGACCAGGCGCAACTACTTGCACTCTCGTGACTTTGACCGTTACTCTTGCGCCAGGGGGCAACTGAGCAGTTTCAAGGTCACCTTGAGGACCGCCAGTGGAAAGTTGTCCCGCAGGAAATATCTTGCTGCTTGCGAGTTTGCTTAACGCGTCAAAGCCGGTCGAGTAAAAGTCAAGGAGCGGTTTAACGATAGCGCTGTTGTCGATTCGTGCGTCAAGACCATAGAGCCCCCATCCCTGCGTCATCGTCACGCCGATATTCGCGTTTCCCAAGCCTGGAGTGCCCTGAACCACATACTTTTCGTCAAAGTCAGGCATCCAAACAACGTCGAAGAACCGGCGACCGAGCGTTGGTGGAAACAACGACGTCGTATTTGTCACCGATAGATTGAAGTTTCCGTTCGACTGGGACCCCGTAGGTGCGCTGGCTTGGCTTGCGGCGGAAGCTGAGGCTGATGCAGCTGATGCAGCTGATGCAGCCGGCTGTGGCGCTGAGGCAGCAGAGGATGCCGCCGGTGCAACTGCGGTGGGCGTCTGACCCAAACCTTGAGGACGTCCAGGGATTCCTGGCTCTGGCGGCGCAGTGCCTGGCCTCCTGATGAGCGTTGTTGATAGCGCAGCTTCGCCTTGCTGCTTGCTGAACTGAACTAATCCGTCGAGCGAACCTGCTGAACTCGGGTCGGTTATCAGTAGATACTTCCCGTCTGAGGTGATTGACCCGGAGACTAGGTATGCTTTCGCGCCAATAACAAACGGTTCGAAAACTTGAACATAGGGCCGAGGCATGTAGAAGGGAATGCCCTCGGGTTGCGAGGCCTTGTCGTTAACACGGATGACCTTAACGCTCGAGCAACTAGCGAGGGCTCCTAAGGTGAGGCCCGTCAACAAGTACTTGTGTAGAGAACGACGCATGCTTTGCCCTTCAAGAGAACGGAATGCGCGACATTGCGCTCCGGTCTGGTCCGATGTGAACTTAAGCTCCGCTTGGTTTGTACACATCCATAGAAGTGGTGACGGTGTCAACGCCGGCGAGACAAAACTGCGAGGCCGCCTTACCCGTCCCTGGAGCATCCCGTTTGGACGAACCTGCTGTCAAGTTTCGTTCGTGGGGATAGGGTGCGTGGACCGAACGCCGTGGCGCCGCCTTATGAGCTCGCGCGTCGAATCGCCGGCAGTCTGGCTTGCAGCTCGGACGAAGAGCTTATGCGGGGGGGACTCGCAGGCGAGTCTGGCCGGCAGGACGCAGCACGCATACGCTGCCTTGTATGGGCATGGGATGGCGAAACGCGGAGCTCCCTGCGACACTAAGCCCGCAAGGCGCAACGTCATCAACGACGGTTTGCCTCGACTCATCTAGTGAAGGTGAATGGCGTGGGAATACTGACTGTTCGCAACCGACCTGAGGTTCCCTACCTGCTCGCTAGGCTGCAGGGCTCGACGAAGAGGCGTCGGCTCTCATTTGTCTTATCGTTGGTCAGCGGCGACGAGGAGGCTCGACAACTCGTTAAAGGTACTATTCAGGCGCAATTGCGACTCTTGCCTGATTACTATGAGGTAGCCTGGTATCCAAGCAGGGAGGATGTGGAAGTTTCACCGGGTCTTCGCAAGGCGGCGAGAATTGCAATAGCTGAGCTCCAGGATGCGCTTGCCTCGCTGGGCGATGTTGCCTTGGACTTTCCAATTACGGTGTTTGCGCAAGCTGGCGCTGACGTAGTGGTTGATGAATGGTTCCGAGTTGTGCAAGCTCACTTCTCTTTGGCCTTAGTAGATGAGCAGAAGGTTGCGACTCAGTCGGCTCGGCAGTTGGAAGTCGTCGTGTCTCCGACCCGAAGAGATTCGTCATTAGCGCCGCTTGAACAAAAGTTTCAGCTTCCGGTAAATGTAGTTGCTCCGCCTGAAGTTGTGGATGCGTTGCTAGAGACCGAGGAATATCTCCGCGATGCTGATGTAAGCGAGAACGTGCTAAATCTTCGCATCCGGTCTGATAGTGAGAAAGACCCTGCCGGGACAGACCTTAGCATTCGGGCGTTTGAGGATTCGTGGGAAGCCGTCGATTGGCTGGGCAACGACACTATTCAGGCACGAGTGCGGGTGGCTCTTGTGCGCTGGAACAGCGGACCCGCAATAGCCGCACCCAGGGCTATACGGCGGCCTCGGGTGCTACCTGCCGTACGATTGGCTGAGAATACAGCCTGCATCACTATCGAGACCCTCGACCGCACTAATGTGGCCGAATTGCGTTTTTTGCGAGCTTTCGTGAGGGCGCTTGTGGCTGACAATCCCCTGAGTACCGCAATAGCAATTGCTCGGCGCGAGATTAAAGATGACCGAGGGAATGTTGATGCGCCCTTTGTCATTCAAGAGGGGCAGGGAAGGCTTTACGCTCGACTTTACTGTGACCCGAGTGCCAACAACTGGTTGCGCTTCTCGCGTTCCATTGGCGATATCGAGAAGGAAGCACAGAGGCTCCGGCATTTTGCTGAGAACACAAACTTCAGACGATTAGCTCATGAACTAGCAATACGGGAAAGCAACACAGGTGTATTGGGACAGTTTGCCGAGACGCTAAATGCTGCCGACAATGTTGCATCATCGTCTGCAGATGCTTTGAGTCTAGGGATTAACTTTTCTGGTGAGTCTTCTGGAATAGTGCCGATGGCGCGTGTTCTTCACGCGAGTCGCTCTGCCGCCATTGGCGATTTCCTTTATCAGTTAGAGCTACTAAGCGACAATCCGGAGCTTCTTGAGGCGCTTGAAGAAGTTCAACAGCGCCGGGTGAACGCCAAGTTGGAAATCCGTGAAGAGAACGGGATATTCAGGTGTACACATGCTGGTCTAACGAGTGGAGTCAACGTTCGACTGACGGTCCACATTGGTCAGAGAAGTCGGGACAGTCTCGTAGATGACGATGTTCCGGCCATAGACCCCATGCTTCCGGAACTGGCGCCTAGTGAATCGCACGAAATCGACATAGTTGTTTTCCCGAAGGATTTTCGTTTAGACGACTCGCTCCCCGCCTGCCAGACGGTTCAGTTGCCGAGGTTTGGCGGTACAAAACCCGTGACGTGGAACCTTACGGCACCTGTGCTGATAGAGCTAACTCCCGAGACAAGCGCTAGCCCACAAGAACCAATGATGCAACGTCTGCACCAAGATGGCGACGAGGCTGAGCTACGCTTCAACATTTATTTCCGTAACCAACTTCTCCAATCCTTCACACTTACTTCAACGATTCTTCGAGAGCGTCCATGGCGGGGTCGCTCAAGGGTGCAGTGCGACTTCTCGCAGTCGAGCAGATTCGGGCGACTAGATAGACTTGGAGAGCGCTTCGCTACATTTGCGTTGAACAAGGGAAGCAACGACAGCCATTTACTCTCTTTGCGAAGTTCAAAGCGGGACTCGTGTTCTGTTCAGTGGCAAGGTTCCTTTCTGAGCGCGAGGTTGACCGCAGTGCGAACGGCGTTACTGCAGTCGTTGACGTCTGAGGAAGATGGACCTCTCTTTGCCTTCGAGCTCGAAAATCTGAGTTGCTCCCCTACTCGTATCGATGCCTTTGAAGCTGCCGTACGTCGGCTCGCAAAGGTCGGTACGAATCTCTGCAATCAACTCGCGTTCAAAGACCTTGACCCTTCGAGCGAGGTCTTGGGGTTACTCGCTGAGATTCAAGGAAGTTCAGACAAGATTATTCAGGTCGCACTTCTAGACCCGAGCTACACCTTGCCATGGGGTCTTCTGTACGACTACAAAGTAGAGGATGACGGGTGGGCGAACCTACCGGTCTGCAATGGATTTGGGCGGACGAATGTCCGCTGCAATTGTCGACCTGACGGCGGAAGGACAATATGCCTGCGTGGATTTTGGGGTTTTCGACACTACATCGAGCAACTGTGTGGGGTGAGGGGGAGCGACCCAGACAGTGCCAGAATCATTGCAAATAAGCCAACAAGCCCGTCGTTGGCGTTTGTTCAGGGCGTCGACGATGAATTCTCCAATCGCTTGGCTGAGTTGCTAACCACCGAGGTGCCCGCGTCGAAGCATGTTTCGACGCCAGTCAGCCTACTCAAGCAGTACGCCAGTCCTGACAGCCGACCTGCGGTCATTTTATTCGTTGGGCATCTCGAAGAGGACGACGCGGCCGACGCTGGTACTGCAAAGCTCGTGAATCGAGACAACACGACATTCCTGTCGGTTGGTGAAATCGGTTGGGAGCTGAGGCAACAGAAGTTCTGGACAGAGCCGAGGTCGCTGGTCTTGTTGATGGCATGTGGTTCTGGTCGACAGGCGCCGGATGCCGGAGTTGGCCTCTCAGGAGCGCTCGTGCGGCTGAATGCCATGGGTGTGCTTGGCACAGAGTGTCGAGTGGCTACGGGGATAGCGTCACGTATGGCTAGGGATGTCCTGCTGAAGCTCAACGACGTTGGCATAGCTGAGGTGGAGCAGCGCAAGACCATTGGAGTCGCATTGCGAGAGGCCGTGTGGGACTTGGCTTTGGAGGGGTGTCCGCTCGGCCTTGCCTTTACGTACGTTGGGTCGATTGAAGCGACATTGCCATGAAGAAGATTCAGGTTGGTATCTTTTTAGCGCTTGCGACACTTTGGGGTGATGTCGCTGCCCAAGCTAAGGATTGGTTTACTGTCGTAGGGGGAACTACTTCATTTGAACTGGTTCGTTCAGCAGATGGACGGCTGAGCAGCCGTGTGCCACTCCTGCCAGTGCCCGACGCAGTGGTCCCGGCTGGACAGCAGCTTGTTGCGCAGAACGTTGACGTGTCGAACAAGCTTGGCCGGGCAAGCGCGCTCCTTTCTTCGGTTCGTGCGACCTTAGAGCCGGAGACTTCATCGCAGGGCGCGAGTTTGGTTTTTTCGGCCGATGTTGTTCCGGAACTCTTGCCTGGTCCTTATGGGGTCGTTGTCAGAATTGGTCTTGAGCCCACCGTCAAGGGGCAGATGGTTCAGCAGGTGTCTCTCACGCTAACAGTACCTGCTCCTGAACTGCGGGCCAAAGCGCTAGCGGTAGACATAGTTCGCCCTTTGCCTTTTTTCGGTGCACAGTCCATCGTCACGCCCCCAGTAGAGCTTCAAGAGCGCACTGGTAAGGCACCCGTGCGCGACATCAAGGTTGATGTCCTCAGGGATGCTGCGCCGCCGCCGGGTGCTGATTCGGGTGTGCTCTCCTTTAAGCCCGAGTTCACTTCGCTTGTACCAAGCGGGGCTGCTTCTGCTGCCGTTGTGGTCTCCGGTGACTATCCGCTTGGAAAGACGGTGGGAAAGCTTGAGTTCCGTTCGCCTGACTTGCTGGCACCTGTGTCCGTGGCTTACGAAGTGAGGGTTATCGAAAGTAAGGCGTGGATTCCGATTTTGGCTTTCCTGGGCGTACTTCTCGGCTACGGAGTCCGTCATGTTCTCAAAGGACGCCAAGAGTACAAGGCTGCAATAGCTTCCGCATCCGAATTCGTGGCAGCGCTGGCGAGAGCGAGGGCGGCGAGTCTTGATGACGACTTTAGGAGCGAGTTGAAGTCCATACGTGATGAGCTAGACATCGCTACTGCTGGGAAGAGGAAGGCTGCAGTGGTGGTTGCGGCACTAGGAGTAGCTCAGCCGAAATTGATGACTGCTCGGACAGCATTGGATGCTCGACTCAGCGGGGTCCTGCAGAAAGTTCAAGAATTGCGCAACTTTGCTGACGTTTCATGGCGTGCGCCCGGTTCCATCCAGCCAGCTTTGGACGAGATTAGGGCACAAGTCTTTTTGCTAGAGCAAGACATGCTCGCGAGGAATGCGAAAGGTGCTAACAGTCGTGTGCAGAGTGCAACTGTCAAGGGTTTGCCGAGCATTGTGAACGCAGCTGGCAGATACGGAACGGCGCTTGCCCAGCTCACGACTCGGCTGGCCGACTCAAGGCTTCCGCTCCCCGAAGCTAGTCAGCGGCGTCTGGTCGATACAGCATCACTTTTGACAAAGTCATTTCCTAGCCCGTGGACGGACGTGTCCCAGGCAACCGTTGCACAAGCGTCCCAGCAACTCACCAAAGTGTATGGCGACGTCAACTTGGCGCTCGAGGTCACCAAGTCGATTTTTGGAGATTCGCAAGCGTTTGCCGAGTGGGCGCGCAAGCAACTACAAGTCCCTGAGACGAATGCTGCCTTCAGGAGCCTCGCTGCGGAAACTGCGAAAAGTTTGGATACCAAGTTTCTCCTTGATGAGATAGAGAAGACGCCCTTTGGTCTTGGCGCTATTGACCAGCGTGTAGAAGACCTGAGGGCTGCCTGGGCCCAGTTTTGTAAGGCTGTCGTGCCTTCCCTAACGTCTGAAGAGGTACAGGGCTTTATTGGCAGTGGCAGCTGGCAGAAGCTCGTGGTACTAGCGGTCGAGAAGAAGGCTAATGCTGGCGCCGGAATAATGCTCGACGCGGCAGCAGAACGGAAGGTGTTTGTGCAAGGGGAACCTATCTATTCGCCAATATCGGTACCGTTCTCTGCCCCACAATGGAATTCGTCTACGGTCCGGGCGGGAACAGCAGGCCTTGACGGGAGTGAGATGGAGGTTTACCGAAACAACAAAGAGAGTGAAATGTTTGCGTTAGCGCAGATGCTTGTCGTTGCCCTCATTTTTATTCTTGGCGTTTACTTATTTTACGGAGAGGTTTGGGTCGGCAAGCCGAAGGAGATGCTTACTTTGTTCCTCCTTGCATTTGGTCTCGACTTGACCGCTGATAGCGTTGTCGCTGCGCTGAAGCGATAAATGCGGCGCGGTGCTGTGCCGGAAGAATATGGTCGGTTGAGTTCGCATCCGAGACTCAGAATAAGTGGCGAAGCCAAAGCATGCCTCTAGTTTGGGCGCGCACGCTGTGTGTCTCGCCGGAGTTCAGCACTTGTTTCCGGCCTTGAGCGTCCAGGTTCCAAGACTTTTCCGGCCCGACTTCGCAGTGAAACCGTGTCCCCCCATAGGGGCCACTCACTGGGGGCCATCGCTCGGGTGATTCCACATGAGACTCCCATCCCCGACCATTCGTTAATCCAAGAACTCTGTGGTGGTCGTCATGCAGCAAGTCAGCACCCTGGCACTTCAGGCACAGCTCGAACTCCTGACAACGGTCGTCGGTGCCATCTGGCGCGAACTTTCTCCTGAAGCCTCGCATCGAGTACGGGAGGTGTTGGAGCACGCCCTCGCTGCCGAACCACCGCTTTCTGATGTTGTCGACGCAGCGACCGCGACACAGCTCTCCAAGCTTCTTTGGCGGTCGGAACCCAATACCCACGCCCCTGGAGCATGACCGGGGCCGTCTGCGTCGTGATGTCACCGCTTTGGGGTTACTGGACCGTGGTCGGTTCGCCATCCGCGAGGCCCGACCTCACGGCGTTTGCGCTCTTGGCCTGGATGACCCAAGCCGGCTCAAGCTGAACTTACTGATGCCAGACTTGTGCCAGCGACAAGACCTCCTCGAGCTTGCCCTGCGCGACAGCGTCGGCAGCAGTCAGTCCGCCAAGGCTTCCGTGCCTGCGCATGAGGAAGACCAGCTTACTGCCGTCGTCCCCAGCAGACAGCGCGCAGCACAGCGCAACCGCATCTCGATGAGCCATCCGTAAGAGTTCTGCGGGCCACCAAGCGTCGTTGTCGACGAGGACGCTGAAGAGGTCGCCGTTCGCGGTCTTGTCGACAACTTCTTGTTCGGTGAGGCCGCATCCTTCGGCGAAATCCTTCGCCGAGACAAGGACGCCAGTGCGGACCCAGGTTCGGCGGGCTTCGTGCCCGCGCTCAATTGCTGCTACCTGACCAGTGGTTGCTTGCTGAGGGGGGGTTGTTGACATGGCGAGCTCGTGGCGTCCCGGTTCGTGGCCTGCCGTCTTTGCTGTGGCGCTCACACGCACCCGCAAGTTGACAGTTGTAGTCGAGACTGTACGTCTGTACAGTCTTGCTTTCAAGAGGCGATGACTCGCTGCGGACGCCACCACCACGGCACTGTGTAGGTCGTGATGCTCGATGGAGAAGATGTGAAGGGTGAACGTCAGTTCGTGCGCTGCATGCTGTGTGCTGCGCCACATTTTGCGGTCGACCCTAGCGAGCTCCAGGGGGAGCCACTGGAAGGCTACGAACGCTGCAGGCGGTGCGGAGCTCGAGGAATGTTCAAACCAGGGGAACTCCTGGTCGATGAGCTTCTTGCACCGATACCCGCCTGCTTGTGGTCACCGAGAGCATCAAGCGCGGGGTCAGCCTAGGTCTCGACCCTTGAAACCAAATGGACAACTCCGAAGGCGTGGTACGTCTTGGCCAGGTATTCGCTGCTCTTTCTGCGGTTGCATTGAGTCAACCTTGATAAGCTAGTTGCGGCACATAGACCACTCACCTCGACTAAGCGCCTGCTTCCTCGAACGCAGAGCCGTCTCGTCGCTGGTTGGGAAACTGCAGAGGACTGTCCGATGGCCGCAACTTCCCGCTACTTGACAAAAAGCCGCTTCAAGCTTGCTGCGGAATGTCCTCGCAAGCTGGCTTACGTTGGGAAGCGAGAGTACTTGGACCGGTCGCAGGAAGACAGCTTTCTGGCTGCGCTTGCAGAGGGCGGCTATCAGGTTGGAGAGCTGGCTTGCTTGATGCATCCGGGTGGGGTGCGTGTCGATGAACTAGAGCACCAGGTTGCCCTAGACAGAACAGCGGCACTTCTGAAACAGGATGAGGTAACCATTTTCGAGGCTGCCCTTACTTTCGAGTCCTTCTTCATACGGGTCGATGTTCTGCGCAAGCGAGGGCTGGACTTCGAACTTATCGAAGTCAAAGCCAAGTCGTACAGCGCCAGAGAGGACGGCGATTTCCGAGGGGCCAAAGGTCAGTTGACGAGCGAGTTCTTGCCGTACCTGCAGGACGTGGCGTTTCAGCGCTACGTTGCTCAGCATGCTCTTCCTGGCTGCAGGGTGAGAGCGTTCCTGATGCTCGCCGACAAGGAACAACACGCCAGTGTTGATGGTCTCAACCAACGCTTTAGGGCCAAGCGTAAGGGCGGCAGGCTCAGCGTCGAGGTTGTGCCCGGCACCGACCTGCAGTCGTTGGGAACTCCGCTGCTCACGAAGGTCTCCGTCGACAGCCAGGTGGACGAAATCTTGGGTGGGGTTCTGACTATCGGTCCTGGTCAAGTGCTTCCCTTTGGTGAGGCGGTGAAGACTTATGCCAGTGCGTACTACGACGATGCCCCACTGGAGCCGGTCGTCACACCAGCTTGTGCCGGGTGCCAGTTCAAGGCCGGGTCATGGCCTCACCCCGGTGAGCTCAAGAGTGGCTTCCACGAGTGTTGGTCGCATGCCTACAAGTGGACGGCAGAGGACTTTGAGAAGGGGAGCGTCCTGGACATCTGGGCCTACGCAGGGAAGGCCAAACTGCTGGCGCAGGGGGTGGTCAAGCTCTCTCAGGTAACTAGCGAGGACTTGAACTTTGACGGTAAGCCGCCCGGGCAAGACGGCATGACCCGGCGGCATCGACAGTGGTACGTGTGCAAGCCGGAGTGGCCTGGCGGCGGAGCCTACTTTTTCGAACGAGAGGCGTTTGCCCTCGCAGCGGCGAAGTGGAAGTTCCCACTGCACTTCATAGACTTCGAGACAAGTTCGGTGGCCATCCCGTTCGTCAGCGGCCGGCGTCCGTACGAGACGACGGCGTTTCAGTTTTCCCACCACGTTATGGCCGAGGACGGTACCGTCCGCCACATGCATGACTGGCTAAACGTAGAGCCGGGCGTCGACCCCAACTTTGACTTTGTTCGAGCGCTCCGTGATGCACTCTCGGATGATGACGGCACAGTCTTCCGGTGGGCCACGCACGAGAACTCGGTGCTGAACCGCATCCGCCTGCAGTTGCTTGAGGCTAGTCCGTCACCTGCTGACCGCGATGACCTAGTCAGGTTCATCGAGACCATCACCGAACGGAAGGGTCAAGGAAAGGACAAGATTGTCGGGCCCAGGAATATGGTCGACCTCTGTGCAATGGCAGAACGCTACTTCTTCCACCCGTCGACAAAGGGCAGCAATTCGCTGAAGAAGGTGCTGCCGGCGCTCATGCACTCGTCGAAAGTTCTCCGGCAGATGTACAGCGTGCCAACCTATGGCGGTCCTGGCATCAGCCGAAACTTCGGACAGGGCGTCGCGTGGTGGCAGGAGAGGGATGGGCAGGTGCTTGACCCGTATCTGCTGCTGCCACCTGTCTTCGATGACGTCGCTGCAGAGGAGGTCGAAGCTCTTGAAGAGGGACTTTCGGAGGAACTACGTGAAGGTGGTGCGGCCATGGCTGCCTATGCAAGACTTCAGTTCGAAGACATGCCAGACGCCCAGCGTAGTGCTATCAAGGCGGCGTTGCTGAGGTACTGCGAACTCGACACGCTTGCGATGGTTATGGCAGCTCAGGCGTGGCTTGACTGGGCCAGGAACGAGTGACCGCTCGGCTATCCGACTCTGGCGCACGCATGGCTGGATGCTGGCCTGCGCACTTGGTGCCGGAAGCGGCCTGCCGAGTCATGCTCAGTAAGGCAGAGACACTTTCGGCCGAGTGTCTACAGCCTCAGGCTCCAGCGGTCACCCGTCGGAACTCGCTAACCAACTGGACTGCGCCCGCGTTCATTTGCGCCTCAAGTGCATTGCGCCGGAAGCGATACAGAAAGTCAAACACCAGCGGGCTGGCAACCCGATGGTTGAAGAGGGCGTCCTGAAGCTCTCTAGAGCGCTCGCCCGCTTCTGCAACAGGCCTTCCGGCCAAGACACTTTTCCAAAGCTTCTCCGACTCAGCCTTGAGGCGCTCGAGCGTCTCCACGGTGTCTCTCTGCCGGAAGAACTCACGCAGCGTCCAGTTGACGATGGGCAGTGCAGGCGCAAGAACTGTCAGCAGCAGCGCCTCCACGCTCAGCCCCGCCAGCAGACTGTAAAAGGTCAGACTACACACGATTGCGACCAGCGCCGCACGCAGGACGCGGCTGTACGTCTTGCGAACGTTGCCGTCGTAGAGCAAGTTTTCACGTTGGCAAAGAATCCGGCCAACGTGCATAGGCACCTCCCCGACGGCTACGGGGTACCAGTCACGCAACTCGCGTTCGCCCTTTGCATCAAGTTCCTGTGCCGACAGCGCATAGACCTCCTCGGGGTCGACGCGAGCGCCCACCAGAAACTCGTTTGGGCGCATCTCCAGCACATCACAGTCAAACTGCTCTTGTAGCTTGGCGGCGCACTTCATCTGTTTCTTGCTCCATCGGTCTAGGAATATGACTTCGCACATAGCAAAGAGCAACGCACCAGCAGCCACATAAGCCCTTGCTTCAGGCATCCACGCTGCTGCAGCAAGGCTCGCTAGCGGCAGTGCGAGGGTCGTCAGCACTACCGCTCCTTGGTACGTCTTTACCGTCTCGTAGATGCGCCTGCGCGCACGTACGAGCGACAGGTTGTTGTTCTCGTTCTGTTTCAAGGGAATTGAGTTCATGCTGCCTCTCTATCGTGCGGTCTTCATTCCGGTCGACTGCGTCCTCTGCTTGCGCGGCGCCACCGGGTGCTCGCCGCCTCCCGTCCAGGTGTCCGTCACTAACCACTCCTCGAAGTAGTCGAGCCACTCGGCCGCCCAGGGCAAGTAGGTTTCGTCGAACCGCATCTGCGCGCACCACTCGTATGTCCTCGGTAGCCAGAGGCACAGTTTTGCGCCTGGCCCGCCATGGGGGTAGACGTGGGGCAGGACGCGTCCTGCGGCAAGAGTCTTGGGGTCAGGGTCCAGCACAAACAGCTCGGGGAACCTTGCGGCGTAGACCTTCAAGAGGCAGCGATAAGCACGCGACAGCGGGGTTGGGCTGACGGTGAAGCCGAAGCGAAGCTCGCGTCCTCCCATTAGCTTCAAAGCCGAACCGGGCCAACCCAGCGCCTTGAGCTCAGCATGCCGCTGAGCCAGATTCGGTAGCCGTGTCGGCGGCAGCACTGATGTCAGCCCCCGAAGTAGGTGTGAGAGCGGGCCGGGGTGACCACCGGTAGCGTGCTGGCCACAATGAAACCCGCACGCTGAAGGGCACGATTGCCGTCGCGGCGCTGCGCATTGCGCGCCAGCACGGCCTGCGAGGCTCGCGGTCCAAAGGCCTGCTCTACGGCCTTTGTAATTGTGTCCAGCCCGTGATTGCCGTCGATTGCGCTTACGAGCGCCTCCAGGTCGTGAACAAACTTCGTGTGCCACTGGGTGAAGGCTTGTTGGCGTGCCGCTGTGTTCATGGATGCTGCTAGGTTGTCGCCCAAGGCATAGGGGTTCATCAGCGTCCACTGCTCTTGACCGCCTGCGAGCAGCTCGCGCTGGAAGAGAGACGGGGCTACAGCGACGACGTCGAGAAGCAGGTCCAGTGGGCCGTCGTGTGGCTGCGGTGCGAGAAGGCTGTAGGCCTTGGCAAAAAGACTAGTCAAGAACACGGACGTCGGTGCCAAGTCTTGGCTGGCCGGCAGGGCGGAGAAGGAAATGTTGCGGTTGACCTTCCCAAGCTGCACATATCTGCTGAGCAGCCTCTCGAACACCTCTGCTGCCTCAGGCAGCGGTTCAATATCGGCCCTGGCTGCATCAGCAAAGTTGACCGCGAGAGCCTCTCGCAGCCGAAACACGGGGGTGACCTTCGCGGCGGCTGTGAAGCCCAAGCAGTACCCGCGTGGGTTGGTCGAAATGTAGTTTCGGCGCTCACGGTCAGGAATTCGGCCGTGGTGTTCGCCGTGTGGAAGGGAATAGACCGGGTCGTCGATGACCGGCGCGAAGTCGGCCCGCATACCTCCGGCGTAGACTAAGGTGATGCACCGCTCCCAGCGCTCGATGCGAAGTCCGTGGCGGTCTGCGTAGCGCTTCAATGCCGTGTACAGGTGGTCCAGCAAAAGGGCAGGGCCACCAGGTCCGCCGTACCGGGCGAGGGCAACTCTCGACAGCCGCACGACCAAGTCGATGTCGAAACCGTCGCGAGTGGCATCCATCGGTCGCACGATGGTCCCCATCGGTCGCGAGCCCTGCGCGTGAACCTGGACGACAAGGCCTCCGAGCTCAGGGCACTCGATGAGGTACTCGCCTGTAGCGGTGTAGGCTCGTTCGAGCTCCTGCAGTTGCGTCGGCGTAGGCTCGAAAGAGCGGGCAATGGCCTCGGCCAAGTACGTGAAGCGCGCCGAGGTGGCGGCGGTGAAGCTGCGGACTGCCTTGGGCAGGTTGTCGTCGCGATTCATATTGCGGTGTTCGGCCCTCGGCCGCCCTTTCCTTGTGTTCAGGCGCCGAACTGGCGCTCGTAGACCCTGCCCGTCCGGGCTAGGGCAAGGCCCGCTACTAGAAGCAGGAGCGCGCCGCCGAACCCGAGGGCACTCTCGGGTATCCACCAGCTCGGGTAGCTCGGAAGAACATCCGCGAGGCGGACTGCCGCTTGGGCCTGGGGCACCAGCCTCTTGATGGACTCAGTCGCGGTGACCGCTAGCTGGCCGACCAGTCCCGCGACAACCAGAAAGCTGGCAAACCGCGCCAAGAACGCCCCTACCAAGGACATCCGCCTTGGCTCACTCAGAAAGTAGTCAACTAGGCTATCGAGCATGGCTGGCCTACTTTTTCTCGCGACGGACGCCTTTGAAGGGGGTCTTGTCCGAGGTCTTGACGTCCATGAAGCGGCCGGTAGTCGTGTCGCGTTTGACGTGGTGCCCAGAAGGCGTCACGGTCTGGCTGCGGTCTCGCACCGCACCAATTCGGTGCCCGTCGCCGGGCGGATTGTTCTTTGCCATGAGCGCCTCAAATGATGTTAAAGAGCATTGCACATGCTCAAAATGATTATGTAGGACCATCATAGCTGGGGCGTTGCCGAATCGTCAAGGGTATGATTTGGGCATGACTGACGAACAAGTTGAACGCCGCCGAAGCACCCTTGAGCAACTCCCTCGGGTCCAGCGCGAGCGGCTCTCGCACATCGACTTCAAGCTTTACTTTTTGGGGGAGTTGCGCCGCGCCGACGTGGTCGCGCGCTTCGAGACCGGGCCGGCGGGAGCGACCCGTGACATAGCGCAGTACCGAGAGATTGCGCCTGACAACATGGAGCTCGACCCGACCACAAAGGTGTATCGGCCCACGCCAGGGTTCGTCCCGCTCTTCGAGCATCAGCCTCAGCGCGTCCTTAGCGCGTTGTCTCAAGGGTTTGGCGAAGGAATCGGCGACCAACTGCAGCCGATGCTCAGGTGTGAGTTCCCGGCCGCACTGAGCCTGCCCAAGATGTCTGTGCTGGCTCCAATAACGCGTGCCATCCATCGAGGCAAGGCCGTTCGACTGGGCTACACCTCAATCGATAGTGGAAAGACAGAGCGAGAGTTGGTGCCCCTCGCATTGGTGGACATCGGGACCCGCTGGCACGTGCGCGCTTTCGACCGGCTGCGACGCGAATTTCGCGACTTCGTGTTGACACGAATGGAGAACCCGGTAGTGCTCGAGGACAGCACTGTGGACAGAGAGGAGACGGCGGAGCAGGATGTCCAGTGGAGCCGCATCATCGAGCTGGAACTTGTCCCGCACCCTTCGCACGCCCGTCCTGAGGTCGTGCACATGGACTACGGCATGCGTGAAGGGAAGCGGAAAGTCCGAGTGCGCGCTGCCAACGCTGGGTACATCCTGCGGCAATGGAACGTTGATTGCTCGCCTGACCATCACCTAAAGGGGCCAGAGTTCGCCCTGTGGCTTCCTGACCCCCTCGCGCTGTACGGTGCAAGCAACGCGCACATCGCGCCTGGGTACAAAGACCCAAGGTCAAATCGCGAAATCAAGGCGCTTTGAACTGACGGGCGAACTCTAGTGTCTTGTGGTGTAGAGCTATTCGACCGAATAAATGAGCCCGCTTGAGACACTTTTGACGCGCTCGCAGGCGTTCGTCGAACACCTGTTCTTGATGCTGGGCCGCATCGAGGAATGGGACGACAGACCGAGGGCATTGGCCTGTGCCAGTTCGTGCGAACTCAGCATCGAGCACTGCCAGGCCGTGTACGTTCTCTTCGCCAGTGACCTACCGAACGCTGCATGCGTTGCCATGCGCGCGCAGTACGAAGCTGTGCTCCGCGCGGCGTGGCTGCAACACTGCGCCAACCCCGACGAGGTCAACAGGCTCTTGCAGCCGCTGACCCTCGAGACTGAGCAGGGCGCGAAGAACTTGCCGGGAGCCTTGAAGATGCTGAGCGCGCTGCAAGCGCTTCTGGTGGTCGAGCCCGGAATCAAAGGACTGGTTCAGCCCTTGACGGAGGCGCACGCGGTCCTGTGGAAGTCCCTGAACTCGTTCGCGCATGCCGGCATCCATGCCTTGCATCGGACGGAGTTCGGGTTCCCCGAGCCGCTCGTGATGGACACCGTCAAGAACTCCAACGTCCTTGCACACTTTGCGGCCAGGCTGATGGTGCGCACCGGTGTGCCCGTAGAACTGCACCACACCGTCGACAGGGCGTGGCAGGGCTTCGAGGACTGCTTGCCGCCCGTCCGACCGATGTCCTGAGGACCCGGTCTTGGGCGCTCGAGGCGAAGTGCACCCGATTTCGGGTCTCCTGGGGGTCAGCCACCTCGGGAAACCGGGCCTCTTCCGCTATGGTTACAACCTCACAAGAAGCAGGGGGCGCGGGTGGATGTCTTCAAGTTCCGGGAGCACTTGGTCGGGGAGTACGCCGGGTTCAGCCGCAGCTTCACCCGACTTCGGTCGGACGACATCCGCGAGTTTGTTGACCGTGAGTACGCCAGTCAGCGCTACTGGCCGGAGCCGCTCATCCAAATCAACCCGACCTACCGCTCTGGCGGCACGGTCGACGAACTGGTCGCCAGCGGGCAACTGAGCCCCGAGTGCTCGACCATCTTCCGGCTCGGCAAGTCCGCCAGCTCTGCCGGCTTCACGCTCCCGCTGCACCAGCACCAGGCCGAGGCCATCAGCCTGGCGCTGGCAGGCGAGAGCTATGTGTTGACCACCGGCACGGGCTCGGGGAAGTCGCTGAGTTACTTCATCCCAGTGGTAGATGCCTGCCTCAAGGCCAAGAAGACAGACCCCACGCCGCGCACGCGGGCCATCGTCATCTACCCGATGAACGCGCTGGCCAACTCCCAGCTGGAGGAGCTCAAGAAGTTCCTGGGGTCCGACCCGGCAAACCGCGCCGTGAGCTTTGGCAGGTACACCGGCCAGGAGAGCGAGGAAGAGCGGCAGACGATGGCCGCCACCCCGCCCGACATCCTCCTGACGAACTTCATGATGCTCGAGCTGCTGATTACCCGGCAGAACGACCTCGACAAGGCCGTCATGCGCAACGCCAAGGGGTTGCGATTCCTGGTTCTGGACGAGCTGCACACCTACCGGGGCCGACAGGGCGCCGACGTCGCGCTGCTTGTTCGGCGTGTCCGCGAAGCCTTGTCCGACAACCTCATCTGCATCGGTACCTCCGCCACGATGGCGTCCGAGGGCACGCAGATGGAGCGCAATGCCGTGGTCGCCAACGTCGCCCGGCGTCTCTTCGGCACGTCCATCCCCGACCGGAACATCATCACCGAGACACTGCGCCGCACAACGCCGGAGCACGAGACCCTCGAGACGGTCCGGCCGCGCCTCGGTGCAGCGGTCCGGTCCGGTGTTCCGACGGACCTCGACTACGACGGCATGGCCAAGCACCCGATGTCGGTATGGGTCGAGCTGATGCTCGGTCTGACCTACGAGGGCGACAAGCCACGCCGCGCCAAGCCCCGGACCCTGGCAGATGCAGCTCAAGCCTTGAGCGCTGACTCCGGTGAGTCGTTCGAAGCGTGCCTCGTTTACCTGCAGCAGTTCATGCTGCGCGCCTACGCTGTTACCGACGGCGCAGGAAAGAGCCTCTTTGCGTTCAAGCTGCACCAGTTCATTGCCGGCGGCGGGAAGGTTTACACCTCACTTGAAGCTCCCGGGCAGCGGGCCATCACGCTGGATGGTCAGCAGTTCGTTTCCGGAGATGAACAGCGGCAGCGTCGCTACTACCACGCGCACTTCTGCCGCGACTGCGGGCAGGAGTACATCCCGGTCTGGGATGGCGATGGGCCTGAGGGGCGCACTTTCGACGTGCGCAACATCGAAGAGCGGCAGAACGATGACGAGCAGGTCAAGTTCGGGTTTCTGATGCCCGATGGCAGGGGTTTGTGGGAGCTCGACAACCTCGAGCGGTACCCCGAGTCCTGGCTCGAAGAACGAGCCGACGGCGAGTGGCGCATCAAGTCTGGGCAGAGGAAGTTCGTGCCGCAGTCCGTCAAGGTTCGTGCCGATGGCGTTGTGACCACGGAGAACGGCCTGCAGGCGTGGTTCATCCCAGGCTCGTTCCGCTTCTGCTTGGCCTGCGGGGTGTCGCACAGCTCGGCAGGCAAGGACGCCCTGCGCCTGACGTCACTTTCAGGCGAAGGCCGCAGCAGCGCGACGACCATGCTGACCCTCTCGGCACTGCGCTACCTGTACGAGCAAGACAACCAACTGTCCGCCGATGCCAAGAAGGTGCTCGGGTTCTCCGACAACCGGCAGGACGCGGCACTGCAGGCGGGGCACTTCAACGACTTCATGCAGGTGCTGCTGACCCGCGCGGCGTTACTGTCGGCAATCCAGAAGGCTGATGGCCATGCACTGACCGAGCGAGAGGTAGCCAACTCGGTCTTCGAGTCGCTGGGCTTTCATCGCGACGACGCAGCGGTGCGCGCGGAGTACATGCAGCAGCCCGAGCTCAAGGGCAACACCCGCCGCCAGGTCCAGGAGGCCATGCGCGGCATCCTGGGCTACCGAACCTACTTCGACCTTCGTCGCGGCTGGCGCTTCAACAACCCGAACCTCGAACAGCTCGGCTTGATTCGCGTCAGCTACCAAGACCTGAACGAGCTGGCTTCTGATGCCTCGGAGTGGGCCGAAGCCCCGCAGGTCCTCCAAGCGGCCAAGCCAGAGGAGCGCGTCAAGGTCCTGCGTGAGCTCTTTGACTTTATGCGCCAGGGCCTGTGCATCGCCACTCGCTTCCTAGACCGGACCGAGCTGGAGCAGCTCCGCACACAAAGCTACGCGAACTTGAGAGAGCCCTGGGGGTTCACCGAGGATGAGCGCCCGGTGCCATCCAAGTGGTTCGTGACCTCACGTCCCAAGGAAGAAGTCGACCGCCGAGGGCGCCGACTGCAGGTCGAGGACTTTTTGGTTATCGGCTCCAGCCGCTCGCGGCTCGGGCGCGAGCTTCGCAAAGGCAGCACTTGGGGTGGCGCGAACCCGTACTACAAGTCCATCAAGGACCAGACTTGGTCAGACGTGGTGGGCGCGCTGCTGAAGGCAGCCGAGTCATACGGTCTGGTGCGCAAGGAAGAGACGGACGTCGGCCTGACAGGGTGGCAGCTCAACGGCACCGCACTGCTGTGGGTACTCGGCGACGGCCAAAGCCAGCGTCAGGCTGAGGACAACACATTCTTCCGTGGCCTGTACCGAAACATCGCCGGCTTGCTGGGCAGCCCGGTGCATCAGCTCTTCGACTTTGAGGCTCGCGAACATACTGCGCAGGTCGAACAGGACGACCGCATGGAGCGCGAGGCCCGTTTCCGATTCACAGAGAAGGACCGCGAGGAGTGGCGCAAGAAGAACGGCACGGACCTGGAGTGGCTGCCGGTCCTGTTCTGCTCGCCCACCATGGAGCTCGGGGTCGACATCTCGTCGCTGAACACGGTCTACATGCGCAATGTGCCGCCCACCCCGGCGAACTATGCCCAGCGCAGTGGCCGTGCTGGACGAGCCGGGCAGCCGGCGCTCGTCATTACCTACTGTGCAAGTCAGTCTCCGCACGACCAGTACTACTTCCGTGACCCGGTCCGGATGGTGCACGGTCAGGTCAACGCACCGACTCTGGACCTCGCCAACCTGGAGTTGGTCAAGAGTCACATGCAAGCGATTTGGCTTGCGGAGACGGGGAAGCGCCTGGGCAACAGCGTTCGCGACCTGCTGGACATGAACGCGCCGGAGTTGCTGCCCATCACCGAGGACATGGCGACCGACCTCGATAAGGCCGAGGCCAAGCGCCGTGCCCACGAACGCGGGCTGCGCGTGCTCGCGATGCTGGCCAATGAGCTCACGCCTCGAAACGCCCCTTGGTACACCGACAAATGGGCCGAGTCGGTGTTCCAGCGGGCCTACAAGGAGTTCGATGGAGCCCTGCAGCGCTGGCGAGACCTCTACCGGGCCACGGCCCAAGCCATCGAGCTCAACTTCAAGATTGAGAACAACCCGGCTGCCAGCGAACGCGAGCGTCGCGAGGCCCAGCAGCGCCACAACGAGGCTCGCAAGCAACGCGACCTGTTGTTGGCCGGCGACAGCGCGTTCAACTCCGACTTCTACACCTACCGCTACCTGGCGTCGCAGGGTTTCCTGCCGGGCTACAACTTCCCCCGATTGCCGCTGCTGGCCTACCTTCCGGCTCGCCGAGGGTCCATCGGTCGCGAGAGCTTCTTGTCGCGCCCACGCTTTCTGGCGCTGGGCGAGTTCGGTCCTTACAGCCTCATCTACCACGAGGGTAGCCAGTACCGCGTGACGAAGGCCTTGCTCACCATCACTGGGCAGGACCAAGTGAGCGAAGGCGCGCGTCTCTCGACGGAGGTGGCACGGCTGTGCCCATCATGTGGATACGGCCACTTTCGGTCGCAACGGGACTCGGACCGCTGTGTGTCCTGCGGCGCATCGCTGGCTGAGGCTCAGGAGGTGAAGAACCTCTACCGCATCGAGAACGTTTCCACCAAACGCGCTGAGCGCATCACCGCCAACGAAGAGGAGCGGGTGCGACAGGGCTACGAGATGCAGACCACTCTGCAGTTCGCCGAAGCCGAGGGCAAGCTGCAAATGGTCACTACCGTCGTGGAAGACGGTGAAGGCCCGTTGCTCGAACTCCAGTACGGTCCTGCGGCAACGGTCTGGCGCATGAACTTCGGATGGCGCCGTCGCAAGGAGAAGGCCATCCAGGGCTTCATGATGAACCCCGTCACGGGCCACTGGGTCGGAGGTGTAGACGACGGCAATGGCGAGTCAAGCACTGAAGGCGATGCACCACCGGACAAGACCCCCCCGCAGCGCATCGTTCCTTACGTGGAGGACCGGCGAAACATCCTCATCGTGCGGCCACACCATAAGCTCGGTGTGCTCGAGGCGGAAACGCTCACGACCCTGCAGTACGCCCTGAAGCGCGGCATCGAAGCGGTCTACCAGCTCGAAGAGAGCGAACTGATGGCCGAGCCCCTACCCACGCGCGACAACCGCCAGTCCATCTTGCTGTTCGAAGCGGCCGAGGGTGGTGCCGGTGTGCTGACGCGCTTGGCAACTGAGCCAGAAGCGCTCGCTGCGATAGCGGCCAAGGCAATGGAAGTCCTGCATTTCCGCGCACCGCCGCCCGGGCAGCCCTGGAAACACAAAGACCTGATTGAAGAGCTAGACCACAACGGTGAGCCGTTCTGCGAGGCTGGCTGCTACCGATGCCTGCTGTCGTACTACAACCAGCCGGACCACACGCTCATTGACCGCAAGGACAAGGCGGCCGGCGGCTCGTTGCTGGATATCCTGTGTCGACTGACGCAGGCCCGCACGAACCAGGGAACTCAGGGGCGGGGCCCTGAGGAACACGACGCCCAGCTGGCCCGAACCGCAGGAAGTGGTTTGGAGCAGGCCTGGCTCAATCACGTCACGGAGCACGGCTACCGCAAGCCAGACCGTGGGCAGTACACCATCCTCGGCGCCAAGACCTGCGCCGACTTCTTCTACGACGACCTGAACCTCGCAGTTTTCGTTGATGGGCCGCATCACGAGACCGCCGCGCGGCGGGTGCAAGACTCGGAGATTGACCGCAAGCTCGATGAACTGGGCTACATCGTGGTCCGCTTTCCGAAAGAAGCCGAAGGCTGGAACGCCATCTTCAAGAACAACGCCGACCTGTTTGGTCCCGGCAAGCTGTAAAGCCCATGAACGCACCTCTACCGGAGTTCCTTCCGGGAAGCCTTGTTTCGGCTCGCGGACGCGAGTGGATAGTTCTTCCGGAGTCCGATGGGGAAACCTTGCGCCTGCGCCCGCTGGGCGGCGGAGAGCGCGACGAGACTCTCGTATACCTGCCGCTGGAGCGCCAGCCCGTTCAGCCGGCCACCTTTCCGTGGCCCACGGTCGACCAGGCACGCACCCACGCGGCCAGTCAACTGTTGCTGGATGCGCTACAACTCAAGCTGCGCAGCGGTGCTGGTCCGTTCCGCAGCTTCGGGAACATCGCCGTCGAGCCGCGCGCCTACCAACTGGTACCTCTGCTGATGGCCCTGAAGCTGCCCACAGTTCGGCTGCTGATTGCCGACGACGTGGGTATCGGCAAGACCATCGAGGGGGCGCTCATTGCCCGCGAGCTGCTCGACCGAGGCGAGGTCCAACGCCTAGCCGTGCTCTGCCCACCGCACCTGTGCGAGCAGTGGCAACGCGAGCTGGCCTCTCGATTCCACATACCGGCGGTTGTGGTGCGCTCCAACACCGCCGACCGCCTGGAGCGCGACCTGCCGCCCGGCGCATCGCTGTTCGACGCGCACCCGTACACCGTGGTCAGCCTCGACTACATCAAGTCCGAGCGCCGGCGTGAAGCATTCCAGCGGTTCTGCCCGGAGTTCGTCATCGTGGACGAAGCCCACACCTGCACGCAGGCAGGGCAGGGGCGTCAGCAGCGCTACCAGCTCCTGAAGGGCCTTGCAGCCCAGGCCGACCGCCACCTGGTCCTGCTCACCGCCACGCCGCACAGCGGCGACGAGGAGGCCTTCTTCAACCTGCTGGGGCTGCTGCGCAGCGACTTCACCCAGCTGCGGGACCTGCCCAGCGGTCAGCGGACCGACCTCCGGGAGGCGCTCTCGCGCCACTTTGTCCAGCGCCGCCGACCCGACATCGCCGAGTGGCAGGACTCGTCGATGTTCCCCGACCGAAAGACCGCCGAGGTGACCTACCGGTTGACCGGCGCGTGGGGTCAACTGTTCAACGATGTTCTGGCCTACGCACGAGAGCTCGTCGAGCGCTCCGAGGGTCAGGCCCTGCGCGAACAGCGCATGAACTGGTGGGCGGCGCTGGCGCTGCTGCGCTGCATCTCGTCTTCGCCAGCCGCTGCGGTCAATGCGTTGCGTACCCGCCTTCAAGGCGCCCACGGTGAGCTTGGCGCCGAGATTGCTAGCTCACTCGAGGAGTTTGAAGCCCAGGCTGCGGACCGGGTGCTGGACGGTATGGACGACGCACTGTCGACCGACGACATCGAGCCGGCAGCGCAGACCGAGGACAGTCAGCGCCTCCAAGCGCTGATGACGAGTGCGGCCGCCCTGGCCGGACAGCAGAACGACCCCAAGCTCGCCAAGCTGCAGGACAACTTGGCTGTTCTGTTGAAGGAAGGCTTCCAGCCAGTCGTCTTCTGCCGCTATATCGCCACCGCGCACTACCTGTCGGCAGCACTGCAAGACAAGTTCAAGTCGGCCACGGTCAAGGCCGTTACCGGCGAGCTGACGCCAGATGAACGTGAGGTGGCTGTCGAGCAGCTCGGAGAAAGCGATGTGCGCATCCTGGTCGCCACCGACTGCCTCTCCGAAGGCATCAACCTTCAAGGCTTGTTCACGGCCGTCGTGCACTACGACCTGAGCTGGAACCCCACCCGGCACGAGCAACGAGAGGGCCGGGTGGACCGATTTGGTCAAGAGGCCCGCGAGGTCCGCAGCACGATGCTCTACGGAGAAGACAACCCGGTCGATGGCGCCGTTCTGCAGGTCATCCTGAGGAAAGCAGAGAGCATCCGAAAGGAACTGGGTGTTCTGGTGCCGATGCCCGACGACCAGGGCAAGCTCACCCAGGCGTTGATGAACGCGGTCCTCCTGCGCAAGGGTGCACCGCTGAACGCCCAGTCCCAGCTGGACCTCTTCGGTGAGCCCGCCAAGGAAATCGACCTGGCCTGGCAGAGCGCCAAGGAGAAGGCCAAACAGAACCGCAGCATTTTTGCCCAGCGCCGCCTGAAGCCCGAAGACGTGCTGCCCGAGTGGCGTAAGTCTGCTGCCGTCCTGGGCGGAGAGGACGACGTGGCGCGCTTCATGGGCCGGGCAGCCAGCCAGCTTGGGGCACCGCTGCAGCCCGTCAAGTCGCACTTCAAGCTGCTGACAGAGCACCTGCCGTCCGCAGTGCAGGAGCGCCTGGCTGCGGAAGGCTTTTCGGGGACGCTTCGTATCGACTTCCATCAGCCCCCGGCCCAAGGGGCCACGTTCATTCACCGGACCCACCCGCTGGTCGCTGTGTTGGCCGACACCCTGCTGGAGCAGGCGCTCGATACGGCGCCCCTCAACGGCGATGCGGCCGTGGCACGAGCGGGTGTCGCCTTTGTTCGCGAGGTGGGCCTGAAGACTGTTGTGCTGCTTTTGCGCATCCGGCATCAGCTCACTGTCACGCACGGTGCGTCGACCCGGCTCTTGATGTGTGAAGAGGCTGTCGCCATCTCCGCATCGGGTGCCGAGCCGTTCGTCGAGCTTGCGCCCGAGCAGTCCCGACGGCTGCTCGGCGCCGAGGCCACGCGCAACCTGCCGGTGGCGCTGCGCGACCGCCAGCTTCAATCTGCCCTCGACGCGCTGCCGAGCTGGCAACAGCAGTTTGAGGCCATCGCGAAGGCGCGTGCTCAGGCATTGCTGCAGGACCATCGGCGCGTGCGAGAGGCCGCTGAAGGGCGGGGGAGTTATCAGGTGACGGCGAGCCTGCCGGTGGACGTGATGGGCTTGTACGTACTGCTGCCCGATGCCGGGGCAGCGGCGGACAGAAACGTGGGTGGCTGACGCGATGGCCAAGCGACCCACTCACCAGTTGGCCTACCGGGCCATCCGCATCGAAGGCGGCCTCCTCCCAGCCGAAGAGCTCAATCGACTCACCTTGCTGGCGGACCCGAAGGCCACCGGGCAGACGGAGAGCCACTACCGCATCGCCAAGGGTCTGAAGCTGCGCGACGAAATAGCACGCGACTTCAAGATTGCGCTGAGCCAGTGGCAGGACTTCAAGGTGCTGCGTCTACGCCAGGACGTTGGTGCTCACGATGTCACCGTGCGCGAGTGGCTGCTGCCGCTGCTGCGCGACGTCCTGCACTTCCATGATGCTGGGCGATGTGCGGCCATCGAACGGGCTGGACACCAGTTCGCCATTGGTCACGCTGGCAACGGTGGGCGCGTGCCCTTGGTTTTCGCCGGCTTCGACGAGCCGCTGGACGTTGCCGCAGAGCGCTTCGGCGAGACGAACCCAGACACCGGCAAGACCCGTCGTCGCAGCCCCTTCATGCTGGCGCAGGAGGCGCTAAACGCCACGGATTCATCACTGTGGGCCATCGTCAGTAACGGCCTGACGCTTCGCATCCTGCGTGACAACGCCAGCCTGACCCGTCCTGCCTATATCGAGGTCGACCTCGAGGCGCTGTTCAGCGAAGAGCTGCTGGCCGACTTCAGCGCCTTCTGGCTGCTGGCCCATGCCAGCCGCTTCGGGTCAGCGGAGACACCGGCCAGCGACTGCCCGTGGGAGCGCTGGCGTGCCGCTGGGCAGCAGGCGGGAGTCACCGTACGTGGCAGGCTGCGGAACCAGGTTGAAGCGGCCCTTCGAGCCCTGGGCACTGGCTTCCTCAGCCATCCGGCCAACGGAGCCTTGCGAGCTGCATTACAGAGTGCCGAGGGCGGCTACGACCGCCAGGCCTTCTTCGAGGAGCTGCTGCGCCTTGTTTACCGGCTGATTTTCTTGGCCACGGTGGAAGACCGCCGCGACCGCGCCACTGGCGAGCGCCTGGTCTTCACGCCTGAGGCCACCGAGGAGGCCAAGTCCCGCTACCTGGCCGGCTACTCGCTCAGCTGGTTGCGCGAGCGCGCGGTGCGCCGCAGCCAGCACGACCGACATGCCGACCTCTGGCAGGCATTAACCATTACCTTCGACGCGCTGGCCGACGGGCAGTCGGCTCTGGGCCTGCCCGCCTTGGGGGGACTGTTCGATGCGGACCAGTGCCCGCGCCTGGATACGGCCCAGCTCCACAACCGGCACCTGCTTGCAGCCGTTTTTCAGCTAGGCTGGTTCCGCGCCGACGGTGGGCTGTCGCGCGTCAACTACCGCGACATGGGCCCCGAAGAGCTGGGCAGCGTCTACGAAAGCCTGCTGGAGCTGGTCCCTGACCTGCAGGGGCTGGCATCGCCCGCGACGGCGCGCCTGGCGTTCGTGGGTGACGATGAGACCGAAGCCAGCACGAAGGGCAACACTAGAAAGCTGACTGGCAGTTACTACACGCCGGACAGCCTGGTGCAGGAGCTCATCAAGAGTGCCCTGGAGCCTGTCATCGCGCAGACCGTGAAGAGCAGCCCGAAGCGCCCTGTGGAGGCGCTGCTGTCGCTCACCATTTGCGACCCCGCATGCGGCAGCGGCCACTTCTTGCTTACGGCGGCGCGTCGCTTGGCCGACGAGGTTGCACTCCACCGTGCGGCAGCGGAACGCGAGGGCGGTGCGCCCACGCCCGCCGACTATCGCCACGCCCTACGCGACGTGGTGAGCCGTTGCATCTATGGCGTGGACAAGAACCCGATGGCCATCCAGCTGGCCAAGACGGCCCTGTGGCTGGAGGCCTACTCGCCCGACCGGCCGCTTAGCTTCGTCGACCACCACCTGCGCGTAGGCGATGCACTGCTGGGTGTGCTGGACCCTAAGGTGCTGGAACACGGCATCCCCGACGAGGCCTACACCGCGCTCTCAGGCGACGACAAGGAAGTCGCCAAGGCTCTGAAAAAACAGAACAAGGTCGACCTAAAGAACTGGCGCCAGATTGCTGGTGGTGACCTGCTGACCCAGGCGGGCCTGGCGGCGCAAGCGGTCAGCGTGGAGACGCTGGACGACGACACCCCCGAACACCTGGCCGCCAAGCGACAGGCCTGGTCGCAGGCCGAGGCCGACGCGCGGCGCAGCACCTTCGCCCGCCTGGCCGACACCTACGTGGCCGCCTTCCTTGCACCCAAGTTGGCCGAAGCCGGCCCCACCGTGCCGCTGTCGGGCTACCTCTGGGGCGTGCTCAGCGGCCAAGCACCGAAGGCGGAGATGGAAGACGCTGCCCAAGCGATATGCCGAAATTACGCAGTATTTCACTGGTGGCTCGCGTTCCCACAGGTGGCGGCGGCAGGCGGCTTCAATGTGATGCTGGGTAACCCACCATGGGAACAACTGCAACTTAGCGAGGAGGAGTTCTTCGCTCAGCGGGCACCATCACTCGCTGCTCTTGTCGGTGACAAGCGGAAGAGGGCAATTGCACGCCTTGAACACAGCGAACCTCTACTTTGGCGGCAGTTCAATGACGCCAAGCGTGAGTGCGATGCGCCGAATCTGTTCTTCCGTTGCAGCGGGCGATTCCCTCTTACAGCCATCGGAAAGCTCAACACGTATGCCCTGTTTTCTGAGGTGTTTCTTCAAGGTTGCACACCTGGCGGGCGTGCTGGCTTCATCGTTCCAACTGGAATAGCCACCGACGATACGACGAAGGTGTATTTCTCCCATCTGGTTCGTTCACGCCGCCTCGCATCCTTGCTCAGCTTCTACGAGATTCGCAGATGGTTCCCGGCGACCGACGACCGCAAAGCGTTCTGTCTCCTCACTCTGGGTTCAGAAGAACTTGCGCAGTTTGCGTACGACATCGATAACTGGGACGACTTCGCAAGACCTGAGAAGCGATATCGCGTCACGGCAGGTGAGTTTGCAGCGCTCAATCCAAACACATTGACCCTCCCAGTCTTCCGCAGCGAGCGTGATGCGGAAATCACCAAGAAGCTGTACCGCGTAGCTCCGGTTCTCGTGGTCGAAGCAACTTTGGCGGAAGATGGAACGTTGCTTAGGCCTGAAGTAAACCCCTGGGGACTATCGTTCTCCCAAGGGCTGTTCAATATGACAAGCGACAGCGCGCTGTTCGCAAGTGGCCCAGCATCAGTCGGTCATCCTCCTCGACTGCCTCTGTACGAGGCGAAGATGATTCATCAGTTCGACCATCGCTGGGCGACATTCCTGGACTCTTCCAGTGGCGTGGCGGGCGAGGTGGAAGCCGGCGGCGTCAGCGACGCGCAGAAGTCCGACCCAGCCTTCACCGTACGTCCACGCTACTGGGTGGACAAGCGAGAGGTGCTGGCCCGCATCGCCCGCGTGCCTAGCCGTTTGGCACGAGCCTGGCTAGCCCTGCACTCCGCCCTCGATGCAGGACACGCCACGGGCCAGGGCGCGGCTTTGGATGCTTCCCTTGCCGACCTGCTGCTTGCGCTGGCGCAGTGGGTCGCCGGTGAACTATTCCGTTCGGCTGCAGGCCCTGCGCCAAGCACCGAGGGGTGGACGCCCACACAAGCCCAGCCCTTCATTGCTGTGACCGAGCAGCAGCTCAAGAGCCGCTTCCCGCGCCTGTACGACGTGCTGCGCAGCGGGGGCCTCACGACCAAGAAGGCTTTGGCCGACTTCCCTAAGTGGACCACGCAGAACCACAACGCGCGCTTGGACGAAATTGAACTCGCGGCTCTTGGCGGGGCCTTGCGTGCGAGCGCGCTGGCCGAGGCGCTTCGCATGCTGCTCGACAGCTGGATGGACTGCCGCAGCCCTGGTTGGCTAATAGGGTGGCGGGATGTCTGTCGTAGCACTGACTATCGAACGCTCATCTCATCGGTCATCCCACGGGCGGCTGTCGGGGACAAGTTCCTTCTCATGAATTCAATCGCATCCGCAGAGCGGTGCGCCGCCCTATTGGCTAACCTTGACGCACTTGTCTGCGACTTCATCTCGCGCCAGAAGGTGGGGGGTACGTCTTTCAAGTACTTCACGATGAAGCAGGTCGCGGTTCTGCCACCAAATTGGTACACCGACGCCGACCTGGCCTTCATCGTCCCCCGCGTCCTCGAACTCACCTATACCGCGCACGACCTGAAGGCTTGGGGCGAGGACCTCGCCGCCTACGACTCACGCCCCGCCGCCGAGAGGGCGGGCCCCTTCGGCTGGAACCCCGAGCGCCGCGCTCACCTGCGCGCCGAGCTCGACGCCTACTACGCCCGCCTCTACGGCCTCGACCGTGACGAGCTGCGCTACATCCTCGACCCCAAGGACGTGATGGGCGAGGACTACCCCAGTGAGACCTTCCGCGTTCTCAAGGAGGGTGAGATTCGCGCCTTCGGCGAGTACCGCACAAGGCGTCTAGTTCTAGAGGCCTGGGACCAGCAGTCCAGTATGTTGCCGGTGGTGAAGCCAGCGCCGGCTACTTACTCTGGCCTTGGGATGATTCGTAATGCCGAGGAAGGCCACCTGGCTGGTTTGGTGACGGCATTGGTCGCCGAACGGACCGGGGGCAGTTCACTCGTGGACATTCAGTCCGCAGTGGCTGCGTTGGCCGCAGCTGGGCCCTACCTAGCCACTGTCGACCGAACACGCTTCGACGAACTGCGAGGATTGCTCGGAGTTGTCAATCCGGTTCCGCTCCTGAACCGCGTACTGCCTATCGTGCAGAGATTGGTCGGAGCTGACGTGCTTGCCCGTTCGACCCGGGGTGGTGAGGTTCACTACATGCGTGGCGCCGGCTCGCCACCTAGTGATGTCATTCAGGTGCCTGAGCATTTTGAAGCTGCTCGGCTACTGTGGCTGGCAGAGTGTCGGCGCCTAGCATCAGAAACTGAGAAGGTAAGAATGACGCTCACAATTCCCAAATCCACTGGCACCTAAAGCTCTTGCACCATGTCGACCTGGCTCAAGGCAATCAGACCGGTCCGTAAGCAGCCCAGACTTTGGGTTGAGACGATTTGGTTGGTCGAATCCCGTGAGCCGTTGGTCGTCACGCGCACCGTCGACCTGCACACTGGTCTGAACATCGTTTGGGCTAAAGAGTCCGCCTCGAACGATGCTCCAGGCTTGGCCAGCGCAGGCCACGGTGTGGGAAAGACTTCGCTGTGTCTGATGCTGAGGTACGTGTTGGGTGACGATGCCCCGGCCATCGCCACTCTGCGAAGTAAGGCTGCCGGCAGCATTCCGAAAGGTGGCGTTGCGGCGAAGGTCCACGTGGATGATGCGGTTTGGCTAGTTTTTCGGCCATACGGCTTGTACGGCCACTCACTGGCCGCTTGTTGCGAGGTGCTGGACCAGTTGCTCGATGGCACTGTTCCGAACGACTTCGACGGATACATCCGCACGCTGGAACGGTTCTCAATAGGCCGGCTTGCGGTCCGCTCGATGCCGGGGACGAATCAGCCGCTAGAGTGGCGCCACCTTCTGGCATGGTGCATACGGGAGCAGCGAACCCGCTTCGACGGCTTCTATCACTGGCGCGAGGGCGAAGGACTGGGCTTCAAGCGCTCACGGCGCGACCCACCGCTCCTAGTCGGGGCCGTGCTGGGCCTTGTCGACCAAGAGCTGGACCAACTGCTGCGGAGCATCGAGGCGAAGCAAAAGCAAGTTGAACAGTGCAAGGAGCGCATCCCCGAGCTCGAGAGGGCGCCAGGCTTTGCGCTTGCCCATGCTGAACGCCAACTGCGCCTGCGAGTGCGGGCTGAAGAAGACGAGTCCGTCTTTGCGACCACGGCCGGTGAATCGGTCGAATCTCGGGTTCAAGCTGCGCTGCAGGCGGCCGAGCAGGACGAGAGCCTTTGGGAGCGCGATGTGGCTCAGGCAGAGGATTTGCTCGCAGAGGAGCAGCTACAACTGAAGCAACTGACCCAGGCGCGGCAAGTTGCTGAGGTTCAGGCCGGAAGGGCCAAGGCGCTGATGGAGGTGAATCGAGACGATTTCGAGCGGCTAACGAAGGTTCTGGAGAGACTGGAAAGTCTGGCGGGCCGATGCGACCACGGCGATGTTGAGTTCAGTGAATGTCAGTACGTAAGACAGAGAAAAAGCGCAGTCCACATTTCCTGGTTCCAAGACGCCAGGCAGGCCAAGGCAGGTGCACCGTTGCTTGTGGGGCGCTACCACACGTGGAAGGTCGAGCACGAAAGAGCCGAGAAGGCTGTTCTTGACCAGGAGCAGCTCATCGCCCAGAAGAGGGCGGAACTTCGCCGGTTGCGTGTTCGCGTCGCGACGAGCGAAAGCGCTCGGGCGTTCTTGAAGCAGTCATGGAATGAGCTTCAGGTGAAGCACACCCAAAGGGCTCAGGGTGCCGATACAGCCGAGCTCGTCGAGGCTCGGAAGCAACTCCAGGAGCTTGAATCCGCGCTCGATTCCCTTCGGGCGGTCGAGGTCAGTCGACGGTCGCGGCAATCGACCCGGGTAGACGCCATCAAGAGCCTGACGGCCACCGTATCGACTAGGCTACTAGGCGCCGCAGGACACGCACGGTTCCTCCCGGGGCATGAGGTTCGGCCTTTCGAAGTTGCACGCGGCGGTGAGGCCTACCAAGTGCTGGAAGTACTGCTTGGGGACATGGTTTGTCTACTTGATTCAGCCGTGTCGGACACTAGCAACCACCCGGGCTTTTTGGTCCACGATTGCCCGAGGGAAGCAGACATGAGCGGACACCTGTACCGGGCGTTCTTCCTGGCCGCCGCTGAGGCTGCAGAGCAACTTGGCGAGAGTGGTACCGTTCCGTTTCAGTTCATCGTTACGACGACGTCTGCGCCGCCGGAAGAGCTCGCTCGAGCGCCATACGTCGTCCTGGAGCTTGCCCCGGACAAAGATGAGGCGCTCCTTTTCGGGCGACAGCTCTCGACTGAACTGCCGGGCGTTGACGTCGCTTGAATCTCAGGTCGACATGACGCCGCTTGACCGTCTTCGTCTCGAGAAGGCTGCCGCCGACTGCGGCTTTGAGATGACCTCCGTCACGAATGAGGATGGCCTTACGTTTCGGTCAGCACGATTCCCAGAAACGGTCCTGGTTCGACCGGTGGGTGCCGAGCGATTTGAGCTCAGGGCATCGGACGCCAGCGTAATCGAACCGAGAGATAGCAATGGACTGCTCTCGGTCGAGGGGTTCGGCTCTCTCTATACCGTACTCCGCACGATGGCAGCGCATGCTCGGACGAGGCCGAATCGGGTCGCGGACGAGTTCAAGAAACAGACCGCCGCCATGCCCAAGGGTACCGAAGCAGAGCGCTTGGTCGTCCAACGCGTCGGCCAAGGACTGTTCCGCAGCGCCTTGCTGGATTTCTGGCAAGGCAGGTGCTGTATCACGGGTCTGGACGTGCCCGAACTGCTCCGGGCGTCTCATATCCGCCCCTGGGCGAAGTGCGTGACCGACGAACAACGCCTTGATGTGTTCAACGGCTTACTGCTCGCTCCGCACCTTGACGCCTTGTTCGACGCGGGGTTCATGACCGTCGAGGACGACGGTGCCGTCAGGTTGGCCGCGTCGCTGGGAATGAGCCAGAGGCAGCAGCTAGGCCTGACCGGAAAGCTGGTCGTTCACGCGCTTCGTGCAGAGCACCTCAAGTACGTGGGCTTCCATCGGCACGCAGTTTGGCGCGACTGAGCGGGCCAGAGGGAAATCGCGGGGTCGGCGCCCGTCCCGTGCAACCGGGGCCGCCGGTAGGAAGTCACGAATCAGCACCATGGTTCCTGAGCGCGCGCGTTGGCAGACTTGGCTTGCAGCTGTTGGGAGGGTTACGTTGCGACGTTGGCAGCGGAAGCTTGTTCCGGCAGCAACGCCACGGTGCGAGACCTGTTTGAGTCCACCTGCCTGGGCTAAAAGGCCTATCTCTTCGACGAGCCCACTAAATCTAGAGGCTGCCGCCTTCGAGGCACTTCCCTGCAGGGTGCCAGTCTGGGAGGCCGCGACGGCGTGGTACTGCTGGTAGAAGTGGCTGCTTTGGTCGGTGACGTGGTGGTCGTCGAAGCTGCGTGCGAGGTAACCCTCCCTTCATCTTGATGTAACGACGTGTGGCGTTCTGCAATACATTGCGTCTATGGATGCTGAGAAGACCGTCGCGATGTCGTTTCGGGTGACGCCAACGACCAAGAGGTTGCTGACTGCCGCCGCTGAGCATGAGCGCCGCAGTCTGACCAACATGGTGGAAGTGCTCGTTGAGGACTTCTGTAGGCGAAACAGAATTTCGGGCGACAGCGACAACAGACCCCACCAGGGTACGAAACGACGGGATGGTGCAAGTGAGTGAGATTTCAGAGTTTCTAGGTGCAGTGCACCCGTCACTTGCTTCGCTAATCGGTCTGCCCCTGTATGTATTTCTTCTGGTCATAGTTCTCACCGGCCTATTTCTGCTCGGCTACGCCGTGCAAGGAACACGGGTTTGGTGGCAGCTGAGGTCGGCGTGTCGGGCTGTGCAGCAGGTGCGGCGCAATGGGCAGGCACCCAACCCCGAAGAGGTTCGGTCAGCATTTCGGAAGGAGCCGTTCCGCCACCTGTGGGACGAATATCAGGACACGCTGCACGAGCTTCGGAAAGCGAGTGCCGGGGGTGCCGCGCTGACGGAGTTTCGGGCGACTGCCCCTGCGGAGTCCATGTTTACCCGGGACGTTTTGGTCGATAGTCGGCTCTTCGACGACTTCACACGGCACCTGCCAGGCGTACTGACCGGGCTGGGCATCATCGGGACCTTCGCTGGCTTGCTGGCTGGCCTTCAGGACTTCAAACCGTTCCCCATTGAGGAAGCAGTCAGGGGCCTGGGTCCACTCCTGCTGGGGGTTCAGCACGCCTTTGTTGCTTCGGGAGTGGCCATCTCGTGCGCAATGTTGGTCGTGTTTATCAGTCGCCTCGTCCTGGCCCACCTCTATGGCCTGGTAGAAAGCCTGAACCAAGGCATCGACAGCCTCTATTCGACCGGTGCTGGCGAGGAGTATCTCGCACGGCTTGTCCGCTCGTCGGAGCAGAACGCTGCCAGTACAGCCCAGCTCAAAGACGCGCTTGTGGAGGACCTCCACAAGATGATGACAAACCTCGTAGACAGGCAAATTGCCGCTCAGGAGGCATCGGCCGCTGCCATGGGCAAGCACATCGGTGACGCCATCTCAACGGCCATTGCCGAGCCGATGAAGCGCGTCGGTGAAGCCATGGAGGTGACCGCAAAAGGTAACGGCGAGCAAGTCAACACCATGCTCGAGACGCTACTGACTGGGTTCATGGCCAAGCTGGAAGACACGTTCGGTGGGCAGATGCGAGGTATCAACGAACAGCTGCAGCGTTCGATGGACTCCATGACTGCGGTGCAAGCCTCCTTGCAGTCGTTGCTGGCGGATATCAAGCGCACCAACGAACAGGCTGCGACACAGATGAGTGGCACGCTCGAAGACGCCATGAAGAAGGCGGCTGACAACCAGCAGGTGCTGACTGACCAGATGCGTGAGTTCGTCCAAGACTTCCGTCGTCTCGTCACAGACGAACAGAAGAAGTCCAAGGAGGCAATGGACGAGGCGGTGATGAAGGTACTCGGAGAAGTTGCGCTAGCCATGGAGGGCCTCGAGAACGTCCGGAAAGCCTCTGCCGTAGAGGAGACGGGCCGCAATGACCGGCTGACTACTCAGACCAACCAGCTTGTTGGCGGACTGACTACTCAAGTGGAGGCCCTGCTCGGTGCGGTGTCGGACCAGGTCGCCAAGACTCAGCAGAACGTCGACGCCCTGGGCGAAGTGTCGATTCGAGCCATCGAAGGCATGAACCAAGGAGCTCTCACCATGGGGTCGGCAGCGCAGCGGTTTGAGACTGCCGGAAGTTCGGTTACCAGCGTGTTTGAAAAGTCCTCAGAGGTTGCGGGGACGCTGGCAACAGCTGCGGCTACTCTGCAGGCCGCAGCGACTGCAGTTCAGCGGGGCTTTGACCAGTACGACTCAACCCGCAAGACCGTCGACACGCAAGTCGCGGCGCTCATGGGGCTTATTGAATCCGCGAAGAAGGAAGCGGGTGTCTCGCAGGAGCTTGTCGAGAGCATGAAGGCGAGCGCAGCAGAAATGCGTCGGTCGGAGACTGAAGCTCGTTTGCACCTCGACCAAGTCAACGCTGCACTCGTCAAGGCCTTCACCGACTTCGGCAACTCCCTTGTCAGCCAGGTCAAGTCGACAATCGCCGAGACAGACAGGCACCTCGCTCAAGGAACGGGCCACCTCAATGGAGTTGTTCAGGAACTTGCTAACGCAGTCCAGCGAATGAAGCGAGCCTGAGATGCTGGGCCGAGTTGTACTGAAGCGAGGGGGCAAGCAGGAGGGGGAGAGTCCGTTCTGGATATCTTTTGCAGACCTCATGTCTGCGCTGATGGTGCTGTTCCTCGTAGTTATGGCTGTCACGTTGGTGGCGGTGACGCAGAGCATTGATGCGGCCACGCGGGCAAGTATTGAAAGAAGCGCAGCCATCAGCAAGGTGATGTCGATGATTGCGAAGGACCCGAAAAGCACTGGCGTTGGCGTAGACCAGCAGAACTACAGAATTGACCTTGGCAAAGAGGTTCGCTTCGAGAGCGGAAGCTACGCCATCAGCGCTCCGGCGGGACAGTTCTTGCGGACATACGTTCCCGTTCTCCTGCGCGCCAAGGACACGCCGGAAGGGCAACGGTGGATGCGTAGTGTTGTCGTTGAGGGATTCACCGATGAGGACGGTACGTACCTCTACAACCTACAGCTGAGCCTGGACCGAAGCCGAAGCGTCGTTTGTTCTCTCTTCGAGGCACCCGGTACAGAGGGAGCCTTGAGCCCCGAGGAACTTCGCAAGGCGCAGGAGCTTTTCCTCGTGGGCGGCTACTCGTTCAACTCCATCAAGAAGGACAAGGCTGAGAGTCGTCGGGTTGAGTTCAAAGTTGATTTCCGGGGGCTCGACGAGAAGCTGCCCGAGCCTAACGACGTCCTCAAGGACAAGGAGTTCGGCCGATGCTAGCGACTGGGGCACTTCACCAGCTGAGTCGCGACCTCGCGGCGGCAATCGGTGCAATGGGACTTCAGGCGGGCGAGTTCGGAAAGCCGGAGTTGGTCGAGGTGCCGACTCGTGAGGCAGAGAGGATTTTTCAGGGGTATGCAAAGGCAAAGCCTAGCAAGGAGGATGCGTATGCTGCAGCTTGCGCGTTCGTGCGTGGTCAAACGCTAGATGCCTGGCAGCGAGACCTGGTTGCTGCTGCCGTTGCCGAACCAATTCGAGAGCAGGCAGGCGCCATGGTCCTCGGAGCACGGCGGTTCGCAGAGTTGCTGGATTCATATGAGGAAGAGGCACGGCGAGGGGACCTGTGGCGCCTAACCTGGCACGGTCTCCTGTACTCCTACTTCAACTACGACCCGACCACGGGAAAGGCCGAAGCAACCCGGAACGGGTGGCAAGCGCTGAGAGCCTTTCTCGAGCGTACTTGGCCGCTGATTGACCACCAGGCTGGCAAGGAGGTTGTGCCCGACTGGGTGGCAGTCTTGCGTAAGGAGTCTGACGTCCTGACCGCAGCACCAGTGGAGCGTTACTCCCGCGCCTACCTCCGGGGCAATACAGAGGCGACTGACCAGCTGGCCCAAGACCTAGGCATTCCGCCGTCGAGCTGGTTCTGGCATGCGCTGGTACTCGGTGCTGTGAAACGAGCCACTGCTGACAGCGATGCCGAGTTTCGGCGGCTCATTCCGCAGCTGCTCAAGCTTGTGCAAGGTAAGCCAGGGTTCCGAGATGAGGCGTTGGAGGCTATTCTCATCCGTTACCACTCCTGCAGAGGGGCGCCTCCTGACGAGCGCCTGCGTGACTTCGTTTGCCAGACAACTGTCTGGAAGAACCCGAAGCTAAAGGGTGCAGGAATCGCCACAGCGTGGAATCGGGTGCCCGACCCGGTGTGGCAGATGGTGCTTGGCTGGGTCAATGAGCGAAATCTGAAGGATTTCTTCGACATCCTCGCCGCGCGCAACAACGCCGACGAAGGGCGCCTGGCGTTCTGGTCAAAGTACCTCAAGCAAATCACTTGGACCAGACTGGTGTTCGGACATGACACCATGGCTCTCAAGCGGACGAACGCCGAGGTTAGAGACCTCATTGCCCGGGAGGAAGGAGCTTACGCACAGCTCACGAGCAAGTCTGAGGTTGATGCATTCATGATGCAGATTGGCTCCTACCTCATCATCGAGTTCAGCAAGAAGCCAAATGCCTGCTACGTGTACGAAGCTGACCAACTACCGTTCGAGCCGTATGAAAGGCAATACGAGGGCGGGACGGCAGACCTCGCGGCCGGCTTTCGTCAAGAAGTCGGCTGTGCCGTACGTATCGTGCACAGGGAGGGCTGGGGCGGCCGTGCGGAGGCGGAGTTGCGACAACTCGGAATCCGACCGGACAGGCCCGAAGGGCAGCGTGTTACGTCGACCGGAACGGCCAATACGTCTACGGCTGGGGCCCGAGCAACGGCTGCGACTGGACAAGCCAAGGCCTCCCCGGTCGGCCCTGACATGTCTGCCCTGAGGTCACTGCTTTCTCGCTTTCGAGGCGCATCGATTGATGACCGGCGCGGTAACTCCGGCGGTGGTCGCCTTTGGATAGAGGACCCCCTGCAGAGGGTCCAACTAGCTTCTGAGCTGAAGGCACTCGGATTCAAGTGGGCGAACACGCGGCAAGCTTGGTACTACCCGGAGGCCTGATGGGGCTACTCGATTTTTTCAAACGCGTCACTGGCTCCAAGGCGAGCGAGCCTTCGCTCAAGACGGTTTGGACTCATGACGGAGTACGGGTTGAGTTTGCGGGCCAGCTGAAGGAGGCCACGTCGGATGGGTTACTTGAGGCTATCCACGACGCTGGGGCGGAGGACTCTGTGCTGGGTGCGTACCTTGCGCAGCTAGCGAATGAGGGGCGCTGCCGACTCGAGCGGGCCGCAGCAATGATTCCTTGGCGGGACTTGTATGAGCTTCAGAGCTCTGCTGAGCATGTCGGAGCCCTGAAACTGCTGGGGTTACCGCCGCACGGGCCGTTGCGGCCTGTGCTCGATTGCACAGGGACGCTTTCAGGCACCGATTTTGAGATTGAGATTATTGGTTGGACCGATGGAGCGCAGCAGCTGAGACTTGAGGGACTCGATGGCGCCATCGCAACCGTGGCCGGGCAGCCGCAGATGCTGTCTGCGGCTTCCTGGGCCACCGCTGCTGCGGTTGCTGATTTCCGAAGCCGAGAGGTGGGCGAGCGAACCCAAAGGGCGCAGGAACTAGCGTGGGGACGAATCCGACGTACTGCGGACAGAGCCGGTGCACTTTATGCCAGCCCCTACCTCGAGACAACGCTGGTTCTGACACCGGATACCTTGCGCCTACCGCTTTCGAGGGAGGAGACACCCTTTGGACGGGTGCTAACGGTGTCTCCCACCTTTGAGGGGGCCCCGGATGGATGGTTGACCGCGTTCGATGGGTTCAACTCAGTTCAGCCGCACTACGACCTCACACGTGGCGCTGGTCGCGTGCGCGTCGTCATCTCCGAGCCGGTGCGTCAGGTTCTGACAGTCATCAAGCGCGAGATGCCAGGCAGACGTGTCGCGGGCGCCAAGGCCGAGAAGTTCGTTCACAACCCGTTTGCCTTCCTCGGTGATGCAGCGCATGAAGTCCTGAAGGAAGAAGAGTTTGAGGCAGACCGTGCCGAGGCTGGGGCCGTTGCCGCCGTCTTCAGCATCGTTGGGCGGACCGAAACCGGTCGCATCAATACAGTGGACCTGTTGGTCACGGAACATTTTGGTGGTGGCGCAGCCCGTACCGAGGCTAAGAACTTCAAGACTCCGGAGGAACTTGACGCGTTCCTATCTGCCCTGCGGAGCGCGCTGGAGCAAGACCGCGAGCGCTTCCCGTGGGATGAGTTCGACTTGACAATCGACGCCGAGTCCACCACTCAGCTGGAGCAGGGGCTCCAGCTCGCCCACCTTTGGCGGGTCCAGCCTGCGGAGCGCATCAGTTTCGACGACATCTACGAGCTCGACGGCTACAGCGGGCGAATCGAGGGCATTGGCGCTGCCAAGCCCATCTACGTTCCTGTCTTTCAGAAGGACAAGAAGGACGGTGACGAGAGTGGGTGGCTTCCGGGCGACCTCACACCGATGGTGAAGGTCACGCTTCAGGGGCACGAGGGCCAAGTTCTCGTTCCGCTGACCAAAGAGTGGGTGAAGACCTTTGACGAGCAGGTCACCGAGGCCGAGCGGCAGGGTATCCCCGAAGTGAAGAACGACAGCTTGCCAACCGCACTGCCAACCGAGCAGGCGCGCACGCTGGTTGACGGCTTCAATGCGATGCTCGGCTTGCAAGACAAGGTCAAGGGCGATGGCGAGTCGAAGCCCAAGGAGAAGAAGCCTCCGCGACAGACGTTACTGGTCAAGACCAACTTTCACGAGGTGGACTACCTCGAGGAGCGAAGGGCGTCACTGGCCTTGCCTGAGGGTTGGGTGGACATCCTTCCAAAGTGCCTGCGGCCTGGCATCGAGCTGAAGAAGCACCAGCACTACGGAGTGGCCTGGTTTCAGAATCTGGTCTCAAAGGCGCCTGCGGAGTGTCGAGGCGCGCTGCTCGCGGACGACATGGGGCTTGGGAAGACGCTCCAGCTACTGTCGCTGCTGGCGTGGTACTACGAGGTCAATCCGAACGCCGCACCTTCCATCATCTTTGCGCCCAAGAGTCTTGTTGAGAACTGGGCTAACGAGACTCGCAAGTTCTTCAACGACTCATTCCCAGAAGTGCTCGTCCTCTACGGCGATGCGCTGACGGAACGGAAGCAGCCGCTCGGACTCATCGACAGCCAGCTGCGAGACAAGGGCATCGTCGAGTTGCTCAGGCCTGCGTGGCCCGGTGCCGCCAAGGTCATCGTCACTACCTACGAGGTGCTGACATCGTACGAGTTCTCGCTTGCGAAGCAGCCCTTCGCGTTCCTCATCTGCGACGAGGCGCAGCGCATCAAGACTCCAGGAACGTTGGTTACGCTGGCGGCGAAGAAGCTAAAGGCCGACTTCCGAATCGCTTGCACCGGCACACCCGTAGAGAACTCGCTTGCCGACCTCTGGTGCCTCTTCGACCTTGTTCAGCCCGGACTTCTGGGTGCGTTGGAGGAGTTTGGCAAAGCGTACCGGCGCCCCATCGAGTGCGAAACGGACGAACAGGTGCAGGCCCTCAAGCGGCTGCAGACCGCTATCGCGCCTCAGACGCTTCGCCGAACGAAAGCCGACATCGCAGCGGACCTCCCCAAAAAGTACTTCGCGCTTAAGAAGGCTACCCAGGCGGAGCTCGAGTTCAAGCCATCGCTGGGTGAGGATGAGCGCTTGGAGATTGCGCTCACTGAACACCAGCGCATCCTCTACAAGGGCGGCCTCAAGAAGCTGCAGGATGCCGCGAACGAGTCCAACGGACGCAAGCGAGCACAGCTCTCGTTTGGCGCACTCCACCTCATGAAGGCTGTGTGTGCTGAGCCGTACTGCCTACCGGGCACCAAGTTCCTTGTCGATAGGTCTGGACGAGACACGCACCTTGGCAATTCGCCAAAGCTGGCTTGGCTTTTGTCCAGACTTTCAGAAGTTCAGACGGCCGGTGAGAAGGCCATCGTCTTCACAGAGCTTCGCGAAGCGCAGGCTGCCTTGTACTTCTTCCTCAAGGACAGCTTTGGCCTTCGGCCATTCATCATCAATGGCGACTCGCAGGGGCGGCAGGGCTACATCGACAAGTTCTCGGCCAAGCCGGGGTTCGACGTCATCATTCTTTCAACTCTGGCTGCCGGCGCTGGCCTGAACGTCACGGCGGCCAACCATGTTTTCCACTTCACGCGCGCCTGGAATCCATCAAAGGAGGCCCAAGCGACAGACCGAGCGTTCCGCATCGGACAGGAGCGGGATGTCTATGTGTATTGTCCGACCGTAGTGGCAGATGATTTCTCGACCTTCGAGGTTCGCCTTGACCAACTCCTCAAGCGCAAGGCTGGCTTGGCCGGCGCGACTCTGGACGATGGCGGCCTTGATGCAATGCTCAATGGTTCTGGAAAGGACGCAACTTTCAAGGACCTCGTAGGCGAGGGAGGCATCGGAGAGCCTGTGCCGAAGCGGTACTTGACGATGGATGATGTCGACCGCATGGACGGTGACTCCTTCGAAACCCTGTGCTGCCTCGTATGGGGGAAGCGGGGGTTCCAGGCCACTGTGACCCCGAAGCGGGGAGGTGATGGCGGCATTGATGTAGTGGCATTCAAGGGTCGTGAAGGAGAACTGGTCCAGTGCAAGAGTTCAAAGTCAGCTGAACTCGGGTGGGACGCTATCAAGGAGGTCGTGGCGGGCGCTGCGCGCTACCAAGCCCGCTTCCGGGGTACCAGGTTCCGTAGAGTCGCAGTGACCAATCAGGAGTTCACGCGGGGCGCACGAGAGCAGGCGGATGCGAACCAAGTGGAGCTCATCACGCGCGGCCGTCTCGAAGAACAGCTAGGCGCTCATCCCATCACCAACCATGAGTTTGAGGAGGCGCTTCACGACGGCACCTTGTTCGCAGCCGCTCAGGACAGTGAAAGCGTATCTGGTCAGGCTGCTGCCTAGACTTCAGGGTCAGTGGGGTTGCCTAAACTGGCCGATTGTGATTGGCCTAGCGTCAGATGCGCTGCTCTTGAAACTCGCCGAGTTCAGCACCCGCCGGGTTTTAGGCGAGGTTCAGATTACTGTCCAGTTGCTGGCTCTGGGGCCAAGGATGGGCGCGCCACAGTATCCTGACGATGCCTGTTGAAAGCGGTCTCGTTCCGCTGGAGCCAGGTTCTTCCCAATCGCCGTAACTGGCCAATATCGCATACTCCCAGGATGGCAAACCTCGCAGCATTGCTCAAGGCTGAAGTCGCACGCTTGGCTCGCAAAGAGCTTCGCGCAGAGACCGAAGCACTCAGGAAGACCGTCACCTCGCAGCGGAGCGACATAGCTGCTCTCAAACGCAAGACGTCTGAGCTTGAGCGAGCCTTGAAGAAGCTGGCTGGCGCTAGCGGAAAGACCGAGCGTGTTCCTCAGCCAGTTGTCGAGAACGCCGATGCAGGGAGCTTTCGCTTTCGTGCCAAGGGTATGGCCAGCAACCGCAAGCGTCTGGGACTCAGCGCCGAAGACTTCGGGTTGCTGGTCGGCGCTTCGGGCCAGAGCGTCTATCTCTGGGAGAAAGGGGAGACTAAGCCCAGGGAGAAGAACCTAGCGGCGATTGCTGGCCTGCGGGGCGTTGGAAAGAGAGAAGTTGCAGAGCGGCTTGAGGCGTTGAAGCAGGCGTCCTAGGCGACCGGCGGCGGTACTACAGGCATAAGCTGCGTGACGTAGTCGAGGAAGACTTGCAGCAGACGTGGGGTCCGACACCGCTTGGCAGGCTCTTCACCTCAAGTATGCCCTGGGCACTCATGCTGGAAGGGGAGCAGTTCTCTCTGAAGGTGGGTGACCGCGTGCGCTCGGGCAGTGTTCTGCTGCTCGACAAGCTGACAGTCCATCCCGGCGCGATTTGGGCTGCGGTAGAGGTTCGAGGGGCCAATGGGCAGCTTGTCCGTCTCGATGGCATTCCGAATGCGCGTGCAGGCGCCCTCAAAGCTGAAATTGACGCCACTGTTGCAGTCGTCCGGCGGCGTATGCGCGTTGCCGAACTTGTTGACCAGTTCGGCCCGACGCTCAAGCTCGTCCTGGACTGGGTCTCCGGCATAACCGTAGCGTGCACGCAGAGATTCCGGACTCGAGGTTGGCTCAGTCATGAGTTCACGACTCAGGCCTCGGGTTCCAAGCCGTCCGGCTTAGAGAAGCTGCTCGCCGAACCCGAGCTTGCTCAGCTGCTAGAGAGACAGCCCAAGGAGGTCAGAGATGCGGTCACGCTGTGGAGGAGTCCGTTCCCGACGGTCGCCGACGAGCTGAATACGCGCCACCTGAACAAGGAACTCGTGGACTCGCGGCCATTCTTTGATACTGTGGAAAAGTCGCCGCTAACGAAGGAGCAGAGCCAGGCGGTCATCAACTTCGACAGCCGTGTTCTTCTGGTGGCCTCAGCTGGGTCTGGCAAGACCTCCACAATGGTTGCTAAGGCAGCATACGCGCTCAAGAAGGGCTACTTCCCGCCCGACCGGATGCTTTTGCTTGCCTTCAACAACGATGCGGCAGCAGAACTGCGTGAGCGCATCAAGGCGCGCCTGAGTGTGTTGGGTCTTTCGGCTGACCAGGTCGTGGCAAAGACCTTTCACGCCTTTGGCCTAGATGTCATCGGCAAAGCAACCGGTAAGCGCCCCTCACTGGCCCCTTGGGTCGAGACAGGTCGAGACCAGGAGGCGCTCCTTGCCATGGTCGATGAACTCAAGAGCAGCGACGCTGTGTTCCGTGCCCAGTGGGACATGTTCCGACTTGTGTTCGGGCAGGACTTGCCGAAGTTTGGTCGGGAGGCCGCAAACCCTGAGGCTTGGGATAAAGAAGGAGGTCGCGACGGCTTCTGGACGCTGAACAACGAGGTGGTCCGTAGTCGCGGTGAGCTAGTAATTGCGAACTGGCTCTTTTACAACGGTGTTCAGTATGTCTACGAAGGGCCTTACGAGGTCGACACCGCAGACTCTCTACATAGGCAGTATCGGCCGGATTTCTACCTGCCAGATGCGGACGCCTACCTGGAGCACTGGGCGCTCGACGCAAACGGGGCGCCGCCGGCTGAGTTCGAGGGCTACAGAGAGGGCATGGCTTGGAAGAAGCGTGTCCATGCCGAAAATGGCACGCGCCTCCTTGAAACGACGATGGCTGACCTTTGGTCGGGCCGAGCGTTCGGTTATCTGGAGCGTGAGCTGACCAAGCTCGGCATTGAACTCGACCCGAACCCCGACCGAGAGGTGCGAGGCCGGCAACCCATCGAGAGTCCGCGCCTTGCGAGGACCATGCGTTCTTTTCTGACCCATGCCAAGAGCAATCGATTGACCATCGGTGACCTCCGCCGACGTCTTGAAGAAGGTGTCGCAGGTCAGTTTCGACACCGTCACGAGATGTTCTTGGGGCTGTTCGAAAAACTCTGGACGCTCTGGGAGCAGCGGCTCCGCGCAGAGAAAGTTATCGACTTCGAGGACATGCTGAACACCGCAGCTGAGTGCCTGGAGCGTGGAAGCTGGGAGAGCCCGTACGAGTTGGTAATGGTCGACGAGTTTCAGGACGCGAGCCAGGCACGGGCACGCATCGTATCAGCGCTGGTGAGCAAACCGGGGCGCCACTTGTTTGCGGTTGGTGATGACTGGCAGAGCATCAATCGGTTTGCAGGTGCAGACCTCGGCGTGATGACGGACTTCGAGCGTCGCTTTGGGAAGGCCACCATCCTCAAGCTGGAGACGACTTTCCGTTGCCCGCAGTCGTTGTGTGACATCAGCAGTACGTTTGTCCAGAAGAACCCCAACCAGCTTCGAAAGGCAGTGCGGTCACCCAAGACAAACGTCTCAAACCCGGTTCGCATAGTGAGCGTGCTTGATGAGGGTGAGACGAGGTCGGCCGTAGAAGCGACGGTTGGCAAGATTGCGGGCGAGGAAGGTGGTCGCGGCAAGGTCTCGGTCTACCTGCTTGGGCGATATCGCCGTGACGAGGGCTATCTTCCCCGGAACTATGACAAGTCGAGAGTTGATGTCCAGTTCATCACGGTGCATTCATCCAAAGGGCTTGAGGCAGACCATGTCATCGTGCCGAGAGTCACCTCAGAGACTCTTGGTTTTCCTAGCCGAGTGGAGGACGACGCCGTCCTACTGCTAGCCATGCCAGGGGGCGACTCGTACGAGTACGCTGAAGAGCGTCGGCTCTTTTATGTCGCCATGACCCGGGCGCGGCGAACGGTCACGTTGGTCACCGTTGCGCGTAAGGAGTCAGCGTTCATTTCTGAACTGGTGCGCGACCATGGACTGACGATTACGAATGTTGATGGTGAGGAGAGTACTTCCGAGGTCTGCCCGAAGTGTGGAATTGGGTTCTTGGTGCCAAGAACAGGGCCATACGGAAGCTTCCTCGGGTGCTCAAGCTTTCCGAGATGCAGGCACAAGCGGAACGACAGGTCCGGCGGCCGGCAGTCGGTGACGAGGTCGCGAAGGCGTACGTAGGGTAGCGGGTGATTGGGGCACGCTGACGTGTACGTCGGCGCCGGATGCTACACGTGCCACAGCGTACCGCCAGGACCTCGAATGGGATTTGCATGTCGCTGTTGCTTACCCACTGCAGGCCCCTGCCTCGTCTCAGTTCCTCTTTTGGCGATTACCTTTTGTCGGCGACAGAGTGGCCGCTGGAACCAATTCTGCGAATTGCTCTTCCGGGAGTCTTCTTCGTTGCTGATGTTGATACCTCGTTAGCTTCGGGGTTGTCGTGAGCTGGTGGAGCGTTGTGGTTGAGGCAAACGTTTGCGTCTCGGGGGTGTCTCTCCGCAGGAGTCTCTGGCTGGGACGTCACGGCATTCTGTGTGTTGAATTGGCGCTCATACTGTTGCACCATGGCGGAGCTCAGCATGCTGATAGCCTTTAGAAAACCGGTCATGTCGCGGAAGTCACCCAGTTTTCGGCATCTGGTGACGCTCTGGAACAGAGCGTCCAGTGCCTCAATGTGTTCATCGAGGCGCGTCGGTGGAGAAGTGACAGGGGTCGAGCTGTTTAGGTTGGTCTTTACGGTGTTCATTGGGTGTCCTTTTGCACTCGGCTGAGTGCTGCGAGTGGGTGTGTTGTGGGTTTTCGAGAGTGCGTTGGGCCTTCGCCAGCGCTTTGGATACTTCAGTGAGCCTGACGTTTTTCGTCGAACTGATGTGCGGGGTACGAGGGGAGGGCTGTCTCGCTTGCGCGAGCCAGTTGCAGCCGACAGCTATTGTTTTTATGCGTACTCCCAGCGGGCGGTTACTCGGCTCCGCCGGGTCAGTGGGCTGCTGCAGGTTGTTAAAGAACGGCTGGTTCGAACGCTGAGCGCTGGAAGCAGACAGCTGAAGGCGGGAAGTCGAAGATGGACTTCGGGTGTCAGGCTTTTCCGGGGTTTCCGTGACTCAGAACGAGTCCGGATGGAGAACTGAGGCGCGCTGTTCGGCGCTCAAGTTCGCTGGTGGCGTTGGGGCAAGGCCCTTGCCGGTTGGCGACGCGCCGGCTGGGCCGACGCGACGAGTGCCACTCTAGCCGAGGGTGCGGATGTTGCGCTACTGGCTGCGAACATTGCGCTGCGTCTGGCGTGAAAAGTTTGGCAGCCTTTTTCCGCCGTTGCGGACTAGGCAAGCCACTCGCGTTTTGCACAGTCTTCGAGTGCGCCCGGAAGCAGCACTACGTCCGCCCGATACGGGGCATCCACCGGTCGCAAAGTCGTCTGGGCGGGTGCGGCCGGTGAGAGTAGAACCATTTGTCAAGCAGTACAACTTGCGGTCAAACCATTTGTCAAGAACGCCTGAAGTTTCTGGTTTACGAGGGTTGGCGGAGGTTGAGGCAGAAGCGCTTGGGGAGCTTGCGAGGTTTTGCGGTTAGCGGCGCGCAGGACGTCGCAACTCGAGGGGCCGTGGCCTGCTGGGACGGTAGAACCCTTTGTCAAGAATTCGGGCGATACCTGGGCCGCTAGCGTAGAACCCATTGTCGAGAAATGCCCAGAGTAGAACCATTTGTCCGAGAGTAGGACCTGTTTGTCAGTAGCCAGACCGCGCTGGCTGGGAGCTCTTCCGCATCACGGGCGTTTCGCACCTGATGAGCATCTCGGGCCTGCACGTCACCATGTTCGCCTGGCTGGCCGGGGGCATCGTCGGCTGGCTGTGGCGCCGCCACCGGCGGCTGCCGCTGCTGCTGCCCGCACCGCAGGCGGCGCGCTGGGGCGGGCTGCTGTCGGCCGCAGGCTACGCGCTGCTGGCGGGCTGGGGTGTGCCGGCGCAGCGCACGGTGGGCATGATCGCCGTCGTCGTGGCACTGCGCAGCGCGGGGCTGCGCTGGCCGCTGCCGGCCGTGCTGCTGTCCGCCGCGCTGGCGGTCACGGTGGGCGACCCCTGGGCGATGCTGCAGCCGGGCTTCTGGCTGTCCTTCGTCGCCGTGGCGTTGCTGGTGGCGGCCGAGCCGGCGCAGCGGCTGGCGCCCGCGGCGACCCGCTGGCGCGCGCGTGCGGCGCAGGCGCTGCGCGACGGCCTGCGCACCCAGGCCGTGGCCACCGTCGGGCTGGCGCCGCTGACGCTGGTCTTCTTCCAGCAGATCTCGATCGTCGGCTTCGTCGCCAACCTGCTGGCGATACCGCTGGTCACCCTGCTCGTCGTGCCGCTGGCCATGCTGGGCGTGCTGCTGCCGCCACTGTGGAACGTGTCTGCCGTGCTGGTGCAGGGCCTCACGCTTGTGCTGCAGGCGCTGGCCGGCCTGCCGCTGGCGCTGTGGTCGGCCGCGGCCGCGCCACCCTGGGCCGTGGCCTGCGGCCTGGTGGCCGGTGCGCTGGCGGTGCTGCCGCTGCCGTGGCGAATGCGCCTGATGACCCTGCCGCTGGCGCTGCCCTTGCTCGCGCCACCGGTCGAGCGCCCGCCGCAGGGGCAGTTCGAACTGGTCGCTGCCGATGTCGGCCAGGGCACGGCGGTGCTGGTGCGCACCCGGCGCCACCTGCTCGTCTACGACACGGGCCCGGCCTACACGCCCGAGGCCGACGCCGGCGGACGTGTGCTGCTGCCTTTGCTGCGGGTGCGCGGCGAGACACGGGTCGACCTGCTGATGCTCAGCCACCGCGACAGCGACCACGTCGGCGGTGCCGCGACGCTGCTCGCCGGCATGCCGGTGGCGGCACTTTCCAGTTCACTGGCCGAGGACCACCCCTTGCGGCAGGCAGCGACGCAGCGCGGCCTGCCGCACGTCCCCTGCGTCGCGGGCCAGCGCTGGCATTGGGACGGCGTGGCCTTCGAGCTGCTACACCCCACCACGCAGGACCCGGCGCTGCCGCACAAGCCCAACGCGCTGAGCTGCGTGCTGCGTGTGCAGGCGGCCGATGGCGCCAGCGCGCTGCTCACCGGCGACATCGAGGCGGCGCAGGAGACCGCGTTGCTGCGGCGTGATGCCGGCATGCTTCGCAGCGACGTGCTGCTGGTACCTCACCACGGCAGCAAGACCTCGTCCACCGCCGCCTTCCTCGACGCCGTGCAGCCCGGCGTGGCCGTCGTGCAGGCGGCCTACCGCAGCCGCTTCGGCCATCCGGCGCCGCCCGTGCTGGCGCGTTATGCCGACCGCGGCATCACCGTCGTGCGCAGCGACCGCTGCGGCGCGTGGTCCTCGCCGGCAATGGGGCGGGCGCCCGCCGACACCAAGGCGCCTGCGCCGGGCCTGTGCGCGCGCGATGTTGCCAGGCGTTACTGGCATCATCGACACCCAAATGACGCGGTGGCAGCGCCCTGAAGGCACGTACCGCAACCTCACGCGACCTCAGGTGGCCCGCCGCTTGCAAGAAGCCCAGGCCGATCCCCGAAAGCCCAGGAGCCTCTCCCCGTGTCCATCCATGTCGCGCTGAACCACGTCACGCATTACCGCTACGACCGCCGCGTCACCCTCGGCCCCCAGGTGGTGCGCCTGCGCCCGGCGCCGCATTGCCGCACCCGTATCCTGAGCTACTCGCTGCGTGTCGAGCCCGCCGGGCACTTCATCAACTGGCAGCAGGACCCCTTCGCCAACTACGCGGCGCGCCTCGTTTTCCCCGAGATGACACGCGAGTTCAAGGTCACGGTCGACCTCGTGGCCGAGATGTCGGTGCTGAACCCCTTCGACTTCTTCCTCGAACCCGAGGCCGAGAACTTCCCCTTCAGCTACGCCGAGGACGCCGCGCTCGACCTCGTGCCCTACCTGGCCAAGACGCCCCTGTCCGAGTCCACGCCGCGCTTCAAGGCCTTCGTCGAGAGCGTGTCACTCGAAACGCAGCGCACCATCGACTTCCTGGTCGGCATCAACCAGCGCCTGCAGCACGAGATCAGCTACCTCATCCGCATGGAGCCGGGTGTGCAGACGCCCGAGACCACACTCACCAACGCCAGCGGCTCCTGCCGCGACACCGGCTGGCTGTTGGTGCAGACCTTGCGTCATCTGGGACTGGCGGCGCGCTTCGTCTCCGGTTACCTCATCCAGCTCAAGCCCGACGTGAAGAGCCTGGACGGCCCCAGTGGTGCCGAACACGACTTCACCGACCTGCACGCCTGGTGCGAGGTCTACCTGCCGGGCGCCGGCTGGATAGGACTGGACCCGACCAGCGGCCTGCTCGCCGGTGAAGGCCACATCCCCGTGGCCTGCACGCCCGAACCCAGCACCGCCGCGCCGGTGAGTGGTGCGGTGGACGAGTGCGAGGTCACGTTCTCGCACCACATGGAGGTGACGCGCATCTACGAATCGCCACGCGTCACGCTGCCCTACAGCGACGCACAGTGGCGCGCCATCGAGGCGCTGGGCCACGAGGTCGACGCCAGGCTCGAAGCGCAGGATGTGCGCCTGACGCAAGGCGGCGAGCCCACCTTCGTGGCGGTGGATGACCGCGACGCCGCCGAGTGGAACACCGACGCGCTGGGCCCCACCAAGCGCGGCCTGGCCACGGCGCTGGTGCACAAGCTGGCGGCCAAGTACGGCCAGGGCGCCTTCCTGCACTTCGGACAGGGCAAGTGGTACCCGGGCGAACAGCTGCCGCGCTGGTCGCTTTCCATCTGCTGGCGCGCCGACGGCCAGCCCTGCTGGAGCGACCCCGGCCTCTTCGCCGACGAACGCGAGACCTACCACTACACCGCCGACGATGCCAAGACCTTCCTGCACACGCTGACGCGCCGCCTGGGCCTGGACACGTCCTTCGTCCAGCCGGCCTACGAGGACACCTACTACTACCTGTGGCGCGAACGCCGGCTGCCGGTGAACGTCGACCCCTTCGACGCGCGGCTCGACGACGAGCTCGAACGCGCGCGCCTGCGCCGCGTCTTCACACAGGGGCTGGACGCCACCGTGGGCCACGTGCTGCCGCTGAAGCGCGAGTGGCAGGCCAGCACGGCCGGCCCGGCCTGGGTGACCGGCCCCTGGTTCGTGCGCGACGACCGACTGTTCCTGATTCCGGGCGACTCGCCCATGGGCTGGCGACTGCCGCTGGACTCGCAAGCCTGGGCGGCCAAGGAGGACCTGCCGTGGACCTTGGCGCAGGACCCGTTTGCACCGCAGGCCACCTTGCCCTCGGCTTCGGTTCTGCGCATGCAGCAGGCGCTGCAGCGCCCGGTCGGCGGTGGGTCGGGCCAGGGTGAAGACCGCCTGGGCGAAGGCGGCCTGGATCACGACGGTTTCGGCGCTGACGCGGGTAGCGCTACCGGCGCCGGCCTGCTGGGCCATGGCGTCGTGGCCGGGCTGGCAAGCGACGGCCGCACCGGTGCCGGCCTCGACCGCGTGGCCACCGAACACGACCCCGTCACGCCCTTCCCGCGCGACCCGCTGGTCATGCCCGGGCGCTTCGAGTCGGCCGGTGAACTCACTCGCACCGCGCTGTGCGTGGAAGTACGCGACCCGCAGCGTGGTAACGGCCCGAAGGCCGAAGAGGAGCACGGCGGCAAGAGCGGCGTGCTCTACATCTTCATGCCGCCGCTGAAGCACCTGGAGGACTACCTCGAGCTCGTGGCCGCGCTCGAGGCCACCTGCGCCGAACTGGCGATGAAGATCGTCATCGAGGGCTACCCACCGCCGCGAGACCCGCGGCTGAAGACACTCGCGGTCACGCCCGACCCGGGGGTCATCGAGGTCAACATCCACCCCGCGCACAACTGGGCCGAGCTCGTCGACCACACCGAATTCCTCTACGAGGCCGCGCACCAGACACGCCTGTCGACCGAGAAGTTCATGCTCGACGGCCGCCACACGGGCACGGGTGGCGGCAACCACTTCGTGCTCGGCGGCGCCACGCCGGCCGACAGCCCCTTCCTGCGCCGGCCCGACCTGCTGGCCAGCCTCATCACCTACTGGCACAACCACCCTTCGCTGAGCTACCTGTTCAGCGGCATGTTCATCGGCCCGACGAGCCAGGCGCCACGTTTCGACGAGGCGCGCGGCGACCAGGTCTACGAAGTCGAGATCGGCCTGAACGAACTGGAACGCCAGCTGGGCCTGTATGGCAATGTGCCGCCGTGGGTCGTCGACCGCACGCTGCGCAACCTGCTGGTGGACGTGACGGGCAACACCCACCGCAGCGAGTTCTGCATCGACAAGCTCTACTCGCCCGACGGCCCCACGGGCCGCCTGGGCCTGCTGGAGTTGCGTGCCTTCGAGATGCCGCCGCACGCGCGCATGAGCCTGGCGCAGCAGCTGCTGCTGCGTTCGCTGCTGGCCTGGTTCTGGAAGGAGCCCTACCGCGGCCGCGGCGCGACGCGGCTGACCCGCTGGGGCACCAGCCTGCACGACCGTTTCCTGCTGCCCACCTTCGTGCAGATCGACTTCGACGACGTCATTGCCGACCTGAACGCCGCCGGCTTCAACTTCGACCCGGCCTGGTTCGCGCCGCACTTCGCCTTCCGCTTCCCGATCATCGGCGACATCGCGGTGGGGGGGGTCGAGCTCACGCTGCGCAGCGCACTCGAGCCCTGGCACGTGATGGGTGAAGAGGGTTCGGTGGGCGGCACGGTGCGCTACGTCGATTCGTCGCTGGAAAGGCTGGAGGTCAAGGCCACCGGGCTGAACGGCAACCGCCATGTCGTCACCGTCAACGGCCGCGCGCTGCCGCTGCAGCCCACGGGGCGCCAGGGTGAATTTGTCGGCGGCGTGCGCTACCGCGCCTGGCAGCCGCCTTCGGCCCTGCACCCGACGATCAAGGTGCACGCGCCACTGACCATCGATCTCGTGGACACCTGGCAAGCACAGGGCAAAGGACGCAGCATGGGCGGCTGCCGCTATCACGTGGCCCACCCGGGCGGTCGCAGCCACGAGACGTTCCCGGTTAACAGCTACGAGGCCGAGAGCCGACGCCTGTCGCGCTTCTTCCGCTTCGGCCACACGCCGGGAGCGATCGACGTTCAGGCGGCGGCGCCCAGCCTGGAGCATCCGTTCACGATGGACCTGCGGGTCTGAACGGCCGGGTGATCACGGGCTCCATGGCGCAGTTGCAGACCCAGTCGCAGAGCTCGCTGCCTTTCGAGGCCGCGCCGGGCATCGGCGAGGCGGCGTTGCACACGCTGAGTTCACGTGCCCTGCCGGCCGAGGCGGGCGTGTGGGACGAGCTGCGTGAACCCGACGGCACGCTGCGCGACGCCTGGCGGCGTTTTGCGCTGGCGCTGCCGGCGCCAGCGGCCGGCACCGAGCTGGCCGACGAGCTCGACCGCCGTGTCGGCCAGGTGGCGCTGCGCATCCAGATGGACGGCGTCACGCACAACGTCTTCAGCGACGACCCCAAGGTGGGCGCCGCGGCGCGCGCCTGGTCGCTGGAACTGCTGCCGCTGCTGATCGAGCCTGCAGAGTGGGCCGGCATCGAAGCGGGTGTGATGCAGCGCGCCGAACTGCTGCAGCGCATGCTGACCGACCTCTACGGCCCCCAGCACCTGCTGCAAGAAGGCCTGCTGCCGCCGGCGCTGCTGCTGCGTCACCCGGGCTGGCTGCGTCAGATGATCGGCGTCACGCCGCCGCTGGGCATGCACCTCTACATCGCGGCCTTCGACCTGGCGCGGGGCCCCGACGGTCGCTGGTGGCAGGTGGCGCAGCGAACGCAGGGCCCTTCGGGGCTGGGCTACGTGATGCACAACCGGCTCGTCGCCACACGCGAGTTCCCCGAGGCCTTCCGCGACCTGCACGTGCAGCGCATCGCCAGCAGCTACCGCTGCCTGCTCGACACGCTGGAAGCGGCCGCGCGCGAGGTGGCGCGCAGCCTGGGCGACGGCGCGCCGCGTGTCGTGCTGCTGACGCCCGGCACCTACAGCGAAACCTACTTCGAGCATGCCTACCTGGCGCGTTACCTGGGCGTGCCGCTGGTCGAGGGCGGCGACCTCACCGTGCGCGGCGAGCGCCTGTATCTCAAGACGGTGGAAGGCCTGGAGCCCGTGCACGGCCTGCTGCGCCGGCTGGACGACGACTTCTGCGACCCGCTGGAACTGCGGCCCGACAGCGCCCTGGGCGTGCCCGGCCTGCTGCAGGCCGCACGCGCCGGCACGGTGGTGATGGCCAACGCACTGGGCAGCGCATTCCTCGAGTCGCCCGCCATCCAGGGTTTCATGCCCGGCATCGCCGAGCGGCTGACCGGCGAGGCCCTGCTGCTGCCTTCGTTGCCCACCTGGTGGTGCGGCGAAGCGGCGGCCTGGGACGACGTGCGCCACGACCTCGACGACAAGATCGTGCGCAGCACCTTCCCCGAAGGTGGGCGGACGTCGCAGCTGCGCCAGTCGCAGTCGGCCGCCATCGACGACGACCCCGACGCCTGGACGGTGCAGGGCAGGTTGCGCTTCTCGCGTGCCCCGATCTGGGGCAACGGCGCACTCAGCCCGCGCCCTGCGATGGTGCGTGTGTACGCGATCGCCGACGGCGGCGGCCGCTGGCACGTGCTGCCGGGTGGCATGACCCGCGTGGCGCGACGCGAAGACGGCAGCGTCAGCATGCAGCGCGGTGGCTCCAGCCTCGATACCTGGGTGCTCACCGACGGCCCCGTCGACACCTTCAGCATGCTGCCGCAGCGCCTGCAGGTCGACGACATCGCCGAGCGCCGCCGGCCCGTCAGCAGCCGCACCGGCGAGAACCTGTTCTGGCTCGGCCGCTACACCGAGCGCACCGAGCAGCTGGTGCGCCTGGCGCGCGCCACGCTGCTGCTCATCGACGCCGACAACGACGCGCCGCCCGAGGTGCTGCAGGCGCTGTCGGCGCTGTGCGTGCGTGTCGGCCTGGCGCCGCACGGCGTGCCCACGCTGGCACAGAGCACCACGCTGTTCGAGCGTGCGTTGCTCGCCGGCATGGGCCGCACGGATGCCAACGAGGGCACGGCCAGCGTGGCCTTCAACCTGGCTTCGCTGGAACGCGCCTCGATGGCGCTGCGCGAGCGGCTGTCGGCCGAGCACTGGGGCCTGATCCGCGCCATGCGCGCGGGTTTCGCCCAGTCGCTGGCCACTGCCTCTGGCGAACTGCCCACGCGCACGTTGGTGCTGCCCGCGCTGGACCGCCTGGCGCTGCAGCTGGCCGCGGTGACCGGCGCGCAGAGCGACCGCATGACGCGCGACCACGGCTGGCGCCTGATGACCGTGGGCCGCCTGACCGAACGCCTGATCGCCGTGTCGACCCGGCTGCGCATCTTCCTGGAGAACCAGGCCCTCGGCAGCGCCGCCGGCATCGACCTGCTGCTGGAGCTGTTCGACAGCATCATCACCTTCCGCGCCCGCTACCAGCGCCACGAGGACATGCTGGCGCTGGCCGACATGGTGGTGCTGGACAGCGCCATCCCGCGGTCCTTCGCCGGCGTGCTGCGCCGGCTGCGCACCGAGATCGGCAAGCTGCCGGGCCCGCCCGAGGCGCAGCAGCCGCTGCTCGACCTGCTGCCCGCCGAAGGCGCCGGGCTGACGCTGGAGTCGCTGCGCGGCGCCGACGAAGCCGCCATCGCACAGGCGCTGCGTTCGCTGGCGGTGACGCTGGGCCACCGCGCCGCGGCGCTGGCCGACCGCGTCGGCGAGCGCTACTTCACGCTGGCGCAGGGCGTGGACCAGAGGGTGTGATGGACTTCATGCTGCTGGAAGTCACGCACGACACGCGCTACGACTACGCGGCGCCGGTCTCGCTGGCCCAGCACCTGGCGCACCTGCAGCCGCTGTCCGACGCGCACCAGGAACTGCTGGACTTCGAGCTCGACATCGACCCCGCCCCCGGGCACCGCCGAGACGGCCTGGACACCCTGGGCAACGCCGACAGCCACTTCAGCCTGGCCCAGCCGCACACCAGCCTGCACGTGCGCGCCACCAGCCGGGTACGTGTGCTGCCGCGGTTCTCGGGCTTGGAGGCGGCATCGTCGCCGCCCTGGCAGCCGTTGGCCGAAGGCCTGCGCTACGTGGCACAGGCGCCATTCCAGCCCGCGCTGGAGTTTGCGCTGCCTTCGCCCTACGTGCCGCGCCTGGCGCCGCTGCGCCGCTATGCGGCGCTGTCCTTCCGCCCCGGCCGCCCGGTGGCCGAGGCCGCGGTCGAGTTGATGCACCGCGTGCACGCCGACTTCAGCTACGAAAGCCAGAGCACCGAGATCGACACCCCACTGGCCGAGGTCTGGGCGCACAAGCGTGGTGTCTGCCAGGACTTCGCCCACCTGATGGCCGGCGCCATGCGCATGCTGGGCCTGCCGGTGCGCTACGTCAGCGGCTACCTGCTGACCTACGCACCCGAGGACGGCAGCACGATGCAGGGCGCCGACGCCTCGCACGCCTGGGTGCAGGTGTGGTGCCCGGGCACGCCCGGTGTGCCGGCTGAAGGGCCCAGTGCAGGCTGGCTCGACCTCGACCCCACCAACGACATCGTTCCCGGCAGTGGCCACGTGCGTGTGGCCGTCGGGCGTGATTTCGGCGATGTCACACCGCTGCGTGGCGTCATCCGCGGCGGCGGCGGTGGCCACACCCTGACCGTGGCCGTGCGCACGCGCGTGCTGGAGCCTGCGGGCACCGACCCGGAACGCGAGTTGCTAGAGACGCCCTGATGGAGCCCAAGACACCATGAAGCCGGCCTTCGACGAAATGCACACGCCGGATCACGAGATCCGCGCGCAGTACCGCATCTACCAGCGCTGGCTCGACCGCCAACCGCGCGAGGCCATGCAGGCGCGGCGCGAAGAGGCCGAGATGATCTTCCGTCGCGTCGGCATCACCTTCGCCGTCTACGGCGCGAAGGACGAGGACGGCGCCGGCACCGAGCGGCTGATCCCCTTCGACCTCATCCCGCGGGTCATCCCGCAGCAGGAGTGGGCGGCGATGGAAGCCGGCCTGGCCCAGCGCGTCACGGCGCTGAACCGTTTCATCCACGACGTCTACCACGACCAGGACATCCTGCGCGCCGGCCTCGTGCCGACCGAGCAGGTGCTGAAGAACACGCAGTTCCGCGCCGAGATGATGAACGTCGACGTGCCGGGGCAGGTGTACTCGCACATCTCGGGCGTCGACATCGTGCGCGTCGGCAACGCCGAAGGGGTTGGCGACTACTACGTGCTGGAGGACAACCTGCGTGTGCCCAGCGGCGTGAGCTACATGCTGGAGAACCGCAAGATGATGATGCGGCTCTTCCCGGACCTGTTCGCCATGCACCGGGTGGCGCCTGTGGCCCACTACCCCGACCTGCTGCTCGAGACGCTGCGCGCCGTGGCGCCGGCCGGCGTCAACGAGCCCACCGTGGTGGTGCTGACGCCCGGCATGTACAACAGCGCCTACTTCGAGCACGCCTTCCTGGCGCAGCAGATGGGCGTCGAACTCGTCGAGGGCCAGGACCTCTTCGTCAAGGACGGCTACGTCTACATGCGCACGACGCAGGGCCCGCGGCGTGTCGACGTCATCTACCGGCGCGTCGACGACGACTTTCTCGACCCCAAGCACTTCCGCGCCGACAGCACACTGGGCTGCGAGGGGCTGCTGGACGTCTACCGCGCCGGCAACATCACGCTGTCCAACGCGGTGGGCACCGGCATCGCCGACGACAAGAGCATCTATCCCTACGTGCCGAGGATGATCGAGTTCTACCTCGGCGAGAAGCCCATCCTCAACAACGTGCCCACCTACCTGTGCCGCGAGAAGGACGACCTGGCCTACGTGCTCGGCCACATGCCCGAGCTGGTGGTCAAGGAAGTGCATGGCGCCGGTGGCTACGGCATGCTGGTGGGGCCGGCGGCGACGAAGGCCGAGATCGCCGAGTTCAAGGCCGTGGTGAAGGCGCGGCCCGACAACTACATCGCACAGCCCACGCTGTCGCTCAGCACCTGCCCCACCTTCGTCGACAGGGGCATCGCGCCGCGCCACATCGACCTGCGGCCCTACGTGCTCAGTTCCGGCAAGGACGTGCAGACCGTGCCGGGTGGTCTGACCCGGGTGGCGCTGAAGGAAGGTTCGCTGGTGGTCAATTCGTCGCAGGGCGGTGGCACCAAGGACACCTGGGTTCTGGAGGATTGACCATGCTGTCACGCACCGCCGACCACCTGATCTGGAGGGCACGTTACATGGAGCGGGCCGGGCAAGCGCGAAGCGCTTGGGGCGCAGCCACAACACGGCCGCGCGCGGCAGCGCGCAGCGGTGTTTTCGGCCTCAAGGAGATCGAAGATGCTCTCTAGAACCGCCGACCACCTGTTCTGGATGGCACGCTATATGGAGCGGGCCGAAAACACCGCGCGCATGCTCGACGTCAACTACCAGACCAGCCTGCTGCCGCAGAGTGCCGACATGGCCGAGCAGGGCTGGCGCGGCTTGCTGTCGATCAGCGAGCTGACCTCCAGCTTCTCGAAGAAGCACGAAAAGGTCACGGCGCTCGACGTCATGGACTTCATGGTGCGCGACGAGACCAACCCGTCGAGCATCGTCTCTTGCGTGCGCGCGGCGCGCGAGAACGCCCGCGCCGTGCGCGGCGCGCTGACGACCGAGGTCTGGGAGACGCAGAACCAGACCTGGCTCGAGTTCGCCCGCATGCTCAAGGGCGACGCCTTCGAGCGCGACCCCGGCAGCCTCTTCGAGTGGGTCAAGTTCCGCAGCCACCTGAGCCGCGGCGTCACCGTGGGCACCATGCTGCAGGACGAGGCGCTGCACTTCCTGCGCATCGGCACCTTCCTGGAACGCGCCGACAACACCGCGCGGCTGCTCGACGTGAAGTTCCAGGCGCTGGCCGGTGGCGACTACTTCGGCCCCGGCGCGGCCAAGGAGGGTCTGGAGGTCGACTTCTACCACTGGAGCGCCATCCTGCGTTCGGTCTCGGGCTTCGAGATCTACCGCAAGGTCTACCGCAACGTCATCCACCCCGACAAGGTGGCCGAGCTGCTGATCCTGCGCCCCGACATGCCGCGTTCACTGGCGGCCTGCCTGAACGACGTGGTGGGCAACCTGGAGATGGTCGCCAACGAACAGAGCAGCGAAACCCTGCGACGCGCCGGTCGCCTGCGTTCCGACCTGAAGTACGGCCGCATCGACGAAATCCTGGCCACCGGCCTGCACGCCTACCTGACCGAGTTCCTCGACCGCGTCAACGACATCGGCGTGGGCATCAGCCGCGACTTCCTGGTGCCGATGGCGGCCTGAGTGCTGGCGGGCGTGTCTGTGCACACCCGCGCCTGCCTTGGGGGCCTGTGCCAGCCCATGGGTGATGCCTTCGCGCTTCTGAACTCGGTGGTGATGCGGCCGGAACAGATCCCGAATTGCTGGCCTGGCAACCGAGGATGAGCGCACGCTGCGGCGAGAATCGCGGCATGACAAACCGTCGTCAGTTCCTCGCTCTTGCCGCAGTGTCCGGCTGGGCAGCGGTTCCCGCCCACGCCAGCCCTGCCGGCCAGCCCTACACCGTCGAAGTCTGGTCCGACGCCACGTTCGGCACCGACGGCACGCTGCAGCAACTCGAGGTCGCAGACACCGAGAAGCTGCCCGCGCCCTTCGTCGAGCGTGTGCGCAAGCAGTTGGCCAGCGCGCGCATTCCGCCGGTCAAGGACGACAGCGGTGCGGCGGCCAGCTTTTCCACCGGCATCCGGCTCGTCTACCTCGTGACGCCAGGTCCGCAGGGCGGCACGGTGAAGCTCGATGGCATGCAGATCGCACCGCGCCCGCTGAAGCGCTATGCGGCCGCGCAACCCGAGCAATTGCCCGCCGGCACGCCCCTGAGCGTGAAGCTGCGCTGCGAGGTCGGCATCGACGGCCGCTGCGCTGCGCTGAAGATCGTCGCGGCCACGGGCACCTCTGATGCGCTGCGCCGCTGGGCGGTGGCATCGCTGCGCGGCTGGGAGTTTGCGCCGCAGCGCATCAACGGCCAGCCCGTGGTCGGCGAGGCCGAGGTCGAACTGGTGCTGAACGTGCCCGACGACCGCCCTGTCGACTTCCGCGACCCGCGGCGCCTGTAGTCCGGCTCCCGCCTACGCCAGCAGGGGTGACGGCGCGCTGCGCCGGCGCTGCCGGATCACCAGCAGCATCGGCAGCAGGCCAGCCAGCAGCAGCATCGCGGCGCCGGGTTCGGGCACCGCCGTCACGTTCAGGTTCAGGCCCGTGTCGGCCAGCATGGCCAGGTTCAGCGCCGAGATCTCGCCGCGCACACCGCGGTAGAAGACGACGCCGTTCATCAGGTCGGGCACCAGGTCCAGCCCCAGGCCCGCGATGTCATTGCCCACGTGGCCGTAGTTGCCCAGCGTCAGCGGCACCGGGCCGCCGTAGACGGCCATGGCCTGCGCCCCGGTGAAAAAGAGCGCCGTGCCCAGCGGCGTGGCCATCGGCTGCACGAGGGCGTCGAAGGTCGAGAGGTAGCCGCCGGCAGCGGTACCCGAGGCGGCGTCGAGCCAGCCATTGAAGCCCAGCGCGTGGCCGAACTCGTGCATCAGCACCGACATTGCGTCGGTCTGGTGGCCAGGCACGGCAGCGCTGCGCGACAACGGGTCGGGGTCGAACCAGAGTTCGTTCTGCAGGTAGCCGTCGATGCCGATGAGGAATTCGATGTCGGGCGCGCTGCCGTTGGGGTCGATGCCCGTGCGCAGTTCGTGCGCCGCACCCTCCGACCACAGTGTGCTGCCGTTGGCGGTGCTGCCCACGTAGCCCGAAGTCGCGCTGCGTCCACTGGCCGTGTCCAGCGATGCGAAGCCGATGCTCACGGTGAGGTCGACCGCCGGGGTGCCAGCGGCAAGGTGCTGCAGCCAGCTGTTGCCGGCGGCCACAGTCAGGCGCTCGAGGTCGGCGTAGTAGGGGGTGTAGCTGCCCGCAGGGTCGGCGAAGATGACCTGGATGCGGCCGGTGTCGGCGGCAGCGGCGCCGGCCACGCCCACGACGCCGGCCAGCAGCGCCTGGCGCAGGAACGGGAAGAACCCGAGGGTGGACATGGAACGGCTCCTGGCGGTGGCCGGCGGTGTTGCCGGCCTGCAGCCATGAAAACACCTCGACGCGGTGAGTTCCGTGCGACAACGCACCGGCCACGCAACCCGGGGGGGTGCGCCTAAGATCCTTGACCATGCTCAAGAGCTTCATTCTCATGACCCTCGTCACCAGCACGCTCGCCGTCGCCCAGCCGCTCACGCCCCCGGTGGCGCCGGTGTTGCCCCATGTCGTCAAGAGCCCGCGGGGCGAACGTGTCGACGAGTACCACTGGCTGCGAGACGACGACGCCCGTGCCAAGCGGCCCGAGATCCTGCAGCACCTCGAAGCCGAGAACGCCTACACCGATGCCATGCTGGCGCCGCTGGCCGAACTGCGTCGGCAACTGGTGGCCGAGATGCGCGGCCGCATTGTCGAGGACGACAGCACGCCGCCGGTCTACGACCAGGGCTTCTGGTACTGGACCGAGTTCAAGACCGGCGACGAGTACCCGCGCCTGATGCGCCGGCGCGGCACACCCGAGCGCCCCGAGACCAAGGCACCGCGCGAACTGCTGCTCGACCAGCCGGCGCGGGCGCGCGGGCTGGCCTATTACAAGGTCGCCTCCACGGCCGTCAGCCCCGACGGCCGCTGGCTGGCCTGGACCGAAGACACCGCGGGCCGCCGCGTCCACACCTTGCGTTTCCGCAACTTGGTCACCGGCCAGGACCACGCCGACGCCATCCCCGGCGTGCTCGAGGAACTGGCCTGGGCCAACGACAACCGCACGCTCTTCTACATCCTGCAGGACCCGGTGACGCTGCAGAGCGGGCCCGTCTACCGCCACGTGCTGGGCACCGACACGAAGACCGATGTCAAGGTCTACGACGAGGACGACAAGACCCTCTTCACCGAGGTACGGCGCTCGGCTTCGGGCCGGTTCGTCGTCATCGACGTGCGCGGCACCGACACCGCCGAGACCCTGGCCGTGCCCGCAGACAAGCCTGCGGCCGCGGCGCGCGTGGTGCTGGCGCGCCGCGAGCAGGTGCGCCACCGCGCCGACCACCTGCGCGGCCGCTGGGTCGTGCGCACCAACGAAGGGGCGCTGAATTTCAGGCTCGTCAGCGCGCCCGAGCGCGCGCCCGACGTGCGCAGCCTGTGGCGCACGCTGCTGCCCGGGCGCGAGCTGGCCAAGCTCGAGGCCTTCGTGCTGACCACACGGGGCATCGCGGTGCAGGAACGTGTCGACGCCGACGTGCGTGTGCGCCTGCTCGGCAGTGGCGCGCGTGTGGCGGCGCTGGCGGCGCCGGCCGGTACCGCGGTGACGCTGGGCGACAACCGCGACGCGGCCGCCGCGCACCTGCGCTTCGACGTCACTTCGATGGTGCGGCCCACCGCCACCTACGACCTGCACCTGCAAAGCGGTCAGGCCGTGCTGCGCAAGGAGAAGCTGGTGCCCGGCTACGACGCCGCGCTCTACGCCACCACGCGCCTGTGGGCGCCATCGCGCGACGGCAAGCGCATACCGGTCACGCTGTCGTGGCGGCGCGACCGCGCGCAAGCCGACGGCAGCGCGCCGATGCTGGTGCTGGGCTACGGCTCCTATGGTCATTCGATCGACCCCCACTTCTCGTCCAACCGCCCAAGCCTGATGGACCGCGGTTTCGTCGTCGCCTTCGCCCACGTGCGCGGCGGCGCCGACCTGGGCGAGGCCTGGTACGCCGACGGCCGCATGATGAACAAGCACAACAGCTTCAACGACTTCGTCGACGCCACGCAGGCGCTTCTGCAGGCCGGCTGGGGCGCGCCGGGCCGGGTCTTTGCACAGGGCGGTTCGGCCGGTGGCCTGCTGATGGGCGCCGTGGCCAACCAGGCCGGCGCGCTGTACCGCGGCATGGTGCTCGACGTGCCCTTCGTCGACGTCGTGACGACCATGCTCGACGAGACCATCCCGCTCACCGCCAACGAGTGGACGCAGTGGGGCGACCCGCGCCAGAAGGCGGCCTACGACTACATGCTGGGCTATTCACCCTACGACAACATCCAGGCCAAGGACTACCCGGCGATGCTCGTCACCACCGGGCTGTGGGATTCGCAGGTGCAGTACTACGAACCGGCCAAGTACGTGGCCCGGTTGCGCGCGCGCAAGACCGACCGCAACCCGCTGCTGCTGGCCGTCAACATGCAGGCCGGCCATGGCGGGTCTTCGGGGCGCTTCGAGTTCCTGAACGAGGTGGCGCGCATGTACGCCTTCCTCATCGACCTGGCGGGTGCGCCGCCGCGGCCCACCGCCACGAGGTAGGCCAGCCTCAGTTCGCGGGCCAGGCCTCGCGCAGCGCCTGCGCGAGGTCGATCACGGCCATCGCGTAGTAGCTGCTCCAGTTGTAGCGTGTGACGGCGTAGAAGTTGCTGGTGCCGGCCACGTAGCTGGGCGCCCGCTCGCCGTTCTGCAGTTCCACCAGTGCCAGCAGGCCGTCGTGGGCGCGGCCAGCGGCATCGAGTTCGGCGCCACGTTCGACGAACTGCACGGCGGTGAAGCTGGGCAGGATGTCGGGCACGAGCAGGGCCGCGCGGTCGGTGGCGTCCACCGGCACCGCCACCGCGTAATGTGTGGGCAGCCCGCGCTGCCAGCCGAAGGCCGCCAGGTAGTGCGCCACGCTGCCCACCGCGTCGGCGCCGTTTCCCAGCAGGTCGATGTGGCCGTCTTCGTCGAAGTCCACGGCCCAGCGGTTCACGCTGCCGGGCATGAACTGCGGCAGGCCCATCGCGCCGGCGTAGCTGCCCTTGAGGGTCTGCGGGTCGCGGCCCTCACGTGCACAGAGCACGAGGAACTCCTCCAGTTCGCCGCGGAAGAAGTCGCTGCGGTCGCGGCGGCCGGGCGGGAAGTCGAAGCTAAGCGTGGCCAGGGCGTCGACGAGGCGGAAGTTGCCGGTGACGCGGCCGTAGAAGGTCTCGACGCCGATGATGCCGACGACCACTTCGGGCGGCACACCCCAGCGCGCCTCGGCCTGCGTCAGCCAGCGTTCGTGCTCGCGCCAGAAGGCCACGCCGGCGGCGATGCGTTGCGGCTCGACGAAGCGGCTGCGGTAGGCGGCCCAGTTCTTCGCCGTGCCCGCCGGCGGCGGCATCACGAGCTTGCGCACGGCCTCGATGCGCCGGGCGTGGGCGAGCTGGGCAAGCAACCAGTCGGCGTCGAGCTGGCGCTGCGCGGCCACGCGGGCCGCGAAAGCCGCTGCGGCGGGATGGCCGGCGTAGGTGGGCGCGCTGGTGGCCGGTTCCGTGCGCACCTTGCGCCGCACCGACGGCGGCGCGGCAGTGCCTGGCAGGGGCACCAGCGCGGCCAGGGTCAGCAGGGCGCGGCGTGTGGGCAGGGAAGGGGGCATCGGCCCATTATCGAGAGGCGCCGGCAGGGCCCCGGCGTGCTGGCCGCAGCGCCCGTCCGGGCATCTCACGGGCTCGCGGGCGGGCCTGCCGTCGCGCTTGCGTCACCGTACCGTGTAGCCACGCCCCTCGAGGCAGGCGCCGCGGGCGCGTTCGTAGTCGCCGCGTCGCGCCGGCGTGGGGCCGGGCGCCTGGCCCGTGGCGGCGCCGCTGGGGTCGAAACCGGACTGCGTCACGGCCCACTTGTGGCACCCGTATTCGTCGGTGGCCTGCTGTTCGGCGCTCTGCGACAGCGTCGGGTAGACGTAGGTCTTGCCCGTGGTGCCCTTGTTGTCGCCGTCCACCGGCGGCGGCACCACTTCGTAGCCGACGCCCGGCTGCTCGCGGTAGTAGACGCCGTTGGCGTAGAGGTAGGTCAGGCCGCCGATGGCCAGCACGGTGGCGAGCGCAGGGCGGTCGGTGATGACGATGCCGATGGGCGGGCGCACCACGACGTAGCCGCGCGGCCCGCCGGTGTACCAGATGCCGTCGTAGTGCCGGTAGCCGACACCGCCCCAGAAGGTGATGTTGGCGCGCGGCGGCGGCGTGCGCACCGACCAGCCCGGCCGCGGATAGTGATGGTTGTGGCCGTGCGCGCCGTCGAACCAGCGCTGCGGCGCCGGGCTCACGCGCGGGGGTGGGGCGCCGCGGTGGCGGTCGCCGCCGCGGTCTCCGCCACGTTCGATCCTGCTGCCTCTGTCCCCACCACGTTCGCGCGGGTCGGCCTGCGCTGTGCCGGTGGCCAGCAGTGCGGTGAACGCCAGCGAGAGGGCCAGGCCATGACGGAAGGACAGAGCGTGACGGATGCGGTTCATGGCGATGCTCACTCCACCTGGTAGCCGCGCCCCTGCATGCAGGCCGACATGGCGCGGCGGAAGTTGTTCGACGGCGCGCGGGCGCGTTCGGCGGCCTCGGCCTGTCGCGCCTGGGCCTCTTCGTAGGCGCGGTTGCGTGCGTCACCGGCCGCGGCGCCGAAAGCGGCGCCGAAGATGGCGCCGATGACGGCGTTGGCACCGGCGTGGCGCGGTGACGAGACGGCCGCGCCCAGGATGGCGCCGGTGGCGGCGCCGGCCACCACGTCGGCGCCACTGGGGCCGGGCGGGTAGTAGTTGCGCTCGCGCACCACTTCGCTACCCTGGCTGCGCACGGCCGTCATGCCGGGGTCGGTGCCGGTCTCGCGCACGGCCCAGCGGTAGCACTCGTAGCGGTCGCGGTCCTGCACGTGTTCGGGCTGGCGTTGCAACGGGTAGAAGTACAGCGGTGCCACGGCCACGGGGGGCGGCGGCGCGCTGCGGTAGGCGGGATAGGCCGGGCGCGGCGGGCCGACGGGGGCGACGACGCAGCCGCTCAGCGTCAGCAGCCCAGCCAGCGCCAGGCCCAGGGTGGAGGTGCGTGTATTCAGCATGTTCATGGGCCGCTCAACGTGCGAAGTCTGCACCCAGGTTGACCGCACAGGGCGTAAAGGAGTGCAAAGCCTGCGGGGCAGGCCGGGTCGGGGCGCCGCGGGGCGCAGCCTCAGGCGCGCGCCGTGCGCAGCGCGGCCTGGAAGCGCCGCCACCAGCCGTGTCGCGGCAGCGGCGAGCCCGCCTGCGCATACCGCTGGCGGTCCAGTTCCTCCAGCAGCCGCGCAGCATCCTCGCCGGCGGGGCCCAGCGCCGCGCGCACCCGTGCCGCACGTTCGCGCGGCGGGTGGTGCGGCCGCACCGTCACGCCCAGCACCTGCAGCCGCCGCAGCACCCGCTGCTGCAGGCGTTGCCAGGGTTCTTGCCGGTGGCGGTCCCACCAGGCCCAGCCGGCGCCGGCCAGCGCCACGGCCGACGCCACCAGCACCAGCAGCTTGGCCAGGTCTTCCCAGCTCGGCGCCTCGAAGCCCAGCTCGCGCAGCAGGTCGAACTGCTGGCCGCGCGAGTAGTTCAGCACCCACTGGTTCCAGCGGTTGTTCACCGTCTCCCAGGCCTTGCGCAGGCGTTCGGCCAGCGCCGGGTCGAGGCTGTTGACGGCACCGGCGACGAAGCCCGGCGGCGCCACCAGGCTGCGGCCGCGCTGCACACGTTCGGGCGCCACGGCGGCGGTGGGGTCGACGCGTATCCATCCGGTGCCGGCCTGCCAGATCTCGGCCCAGGCGTGGGCGTTGCGCTGGCGCACGACGTACCAGCCGTCCTGCACGTCGGGGTCGGTGCCCTGGTAGCCGGTGACGATGCGCGCCGGCACGTCCAGCGCGCGCATGATGACGACGAAGGCGCTGGCGAAGTGCTCGCAGAAGCCCAGCTTGCGGTCGAGCCAGAACTCGTCGATGGCGTCACGCTCGTTCACCGTGCCGTAGGGGCCGGGCTCCAGCGTGTAGGTGTATTCACCGCTGCGGATGTGCTGCAGCACGGCGCCTGCCAGCGTGCGCGCGTCGGCATCCTGCAGGCCGCGCTGGCGGCGCAGGTCCACGGCCCATTGCAGGGTGCGCGGGTTGGCGCCCGGCGGCAGGTCGACGAAGTCGCGCAGGCCGAACACGTCCTCGCGCGGGCCGTGGCGGTGCTGCAGCCAGGCGCTGGCCTGCACGCGCACACGCTCGTGCAGTGGCCGGTCGAGCTGCCACTGGCCGTCGGGGCGCTGCGTGACGCGCCAGCCGGGCAAGTCGGGCGCGGCGTCGGCGCGGTCGGGGGTCATCTCCAGCAGCGGCAGCAGCGGCAGGCGGCTGGGCTCCAGCGTCATCTCGTAGCGCAAGGGCTCGCCCGCCAACGCGAGGTTCAGCGGCGGTCGCAACTCGGGCGGGAAGCCGGAGCGGCCCCGGGTCCATTCGCGGCCGTCGAAGCTGGCCAGCACCGGGCCGCGGAAATACATCAACTCGGGCGGCGGCACGGGGCCGAAGAAGCGCAATCGCAGTGCGATGCTGTCGTCCTCGGCGATGCTGGCCACACCGCCCAGGCGCAGGCTGCCGGACAGCCCCGTGCGGCCCTGCGCATCCTGCGGCAGCCCCCACAACGGCCCGATGCGCGGGAAGAGCAGGAAGAGCATGACCATGGCTGGCAGGCCCAGGGCGGCGGCGCGCGCCGCCACCGCGCCGGCGCGCAGCAGCGGCGGCCGGCCCACCGGCATGTGGGCAAGGGTCAGCGCCGTCAGCAGCCCCCACACCGCCACCAGCATCCACAGCCCGGTGCCCAGGCTCTGCGAGTAGAGGAAGTGCGTGAGCACGAGGAAGAAGCCGAGGAAGAAGACGACCAGCGCGTCGCGCCGGGCCCGCAGTTCCAGCGTCTTCAGCGCCATCAGCACCACCAGCATGGTGATGCCGGCTTCCTTGCCCAGCAGCGTGCGCTCGCTCCAGAAGGTGCCGCCTGCGGCCAGCAAGAGCACTGCGCTGACCACCCAGCGATTGGGCAGCGCGCCGCCGCTCACCGCCAGGCGCGCACGCCAGGCCAGCAGCACGGTGGCCATGACGCCGCACCAGACGGGCAGGTGCAGCGCATGCGGGGCGATGGTCCAGCCGATGACGAGCAGGTGGAAGAGCGTGTCGCGGGTTTCGCGCGGCAGGTGGGCCAGACGCTCGGCCCAACTCGCCGCACCGTTGCGCGCGGCCGGCTGCACTGGTGTGGCGGCCATGCCCGTCATGCCCACAGCGCCAGCAGGTCGAGCGCGGCGCGGCGGTGCGCCTCGCCCTGGCCCGGTGGCAGTTCGCGCCCGGGCAGGCGCAGGCCGCAGTCGATGCCCTCGGCGTTGGCGCGCAGTGCCCAGGCGGCCAGGCGCGACAGGCGCTGTTCGGTGTCTGCGCCGTGGGTGTCGTGCCAGTGCAGCCAGAGTTCACGCTGCGCGGCACCCGCGGTTTCGCGGCTGACCATTTCACCGCTGTGCGCCACCTTCTTCCACACCACCTGGCGCATCGTGTCGCCACGCCGCCACGGGCGCACGCCGTCGAGTTCGCTGCCGGCGCCGCGGCGCGCGGCGTGTTCGTCACCGGCGGTGGTGCCGCCCTGCGGCAGCGGCGGCGCGGGCTGCTCGGGACGCGGCCAGGCCAGCACACGCGCGGCGGGGCGCCACACCGTCCAGGCGCGGAAGAGGCCGAAGGGAAAGCGTGTCTCGACGTGCAGCGTCGGCACGGCGTGCCAGCCGCGGCGCGGCGGCGCCAGGGCCAGGTGCACCCGCGCTTCACCCTGGCGCGGCGCGTCGCACCAGACACCGGGGTCGGCGGCTGCCGGGGCGCCGGCGCCGGGGATCTCGAAGCGCAGCGCCAGCGCGTGGCGCTCATGGCCGGGGTTCGTGATCACGACCTCCAGCACCGCCGGTTCGCCGGCGAACACCGGCGCCGGCGGCCGCAGGTGCAGCGTCAGCCCACGCAGGTTGCCGTGCGTGAGGTGCATGCTGACGAGGCCGGCGCCGGCCAGCAGGAAGGTCAGCGCGTAACCCAGGTTGAGCTGGTAGTTGATGCTGGCCAGCAGCATGACGAGCAGCGTGGCCCCGAAGGTGAAGCCGGCGCGCGTGGGCAGGATGTAGACGTTGCGCTGGCCCAGCTGCCAGGTGTCGGTGCGCGGCAGGCGGGCTTCCAGCCAGCGTCGGAACCTGGCCCGCGGCGACCAGGCCGCCCGGCCCTGCAGCGGCGGCAACGCGGCCGTGTTCACGGAATCGGCACGGCCTCGACCATCGCCCGCACCTGCTCGACCGCACCACGCCCGGCGCCGGCCACGGGTGTCAGCCGGTGCGCGATGGCCTGCGGCAGGATGGCCTGGATGTCGTCGGGCGCCACGTAGTCACGCCCGGCCATCAGCGCGCGCGCCCTGGCCACGCGCAGCACGGCGATGCCTGCCCGCGGCGAAAGGCCCTCGACGAACCAGACGCCCGAGCGTGTGGCGGCGATCAACGCCTGCAGGTAGTCCAGCAACGCATCGGCGGCGCGCACCGCCAGCACCGCCTGCTGCGCTGCCAGCAGTTCGTCTGTGCCCAGCACCGGCCGCAGCGCCAGCGCGGCGGCGCGGCGGTCGCCGCCGGTGAGCAGTTCACGTTCGGCGGCACGGTCTGGGTAGCCCAGCGTGATGCGCAGCAGGAAGCGGTCGAGCTGGCTCTCGGGCAGCGGATAGGTCCCCAGCTGGTCGCTCGGGTTCTGCGTGCCGATGACGAAGAAGGGCTTGGGCAGCGGCAGCGTCTCGTTTTCCACCGAAACCTGCTGCTCCTCCATCGCTTCCAGCAGCGCGCTCTGTGTCTTCGGGCCGGCGCGGTTGATCTCGTCGGCCAGCAGCACCTGCGCGAACACCGGGCCGGGGTGGAAGACGAAGGCATCCTTGGCGCGTTCGAAGACGCTGACGCCGATGAGGTCGCTGGGCATCAGGTCGGCGGTGAACTGCACGCGCCTGAAACCCAGGCCGAGGCTGGTGGCCAATGTGTGCGCCAGCGTCGTCTTGCCAACCCCCGGCACGTCCTCGATCAAGAGGTGGCCGCCGGCCAGCAGGCAGGCCACGCAGTCCTCGATCTGCGGCCTTTTGCCAACGACGATCGTGCTAATCTGGCCGACCAGCCGTGAGAGCTGGCGCGCAAGCTGTACATCCATGCGCGGCACCATACCCGAATTGCGGAGACGCCTTGCCCCGATGAGCACCGTGTTCTACAGCCATCCCGACTGCCGACTGCACGACATGGGGGCCGGCCATCCGGAATGCCCGGCGCGGCTCGACGCCATTGCCGACCACCTGCTGGCCACGGGCCTGGACATCGCGCTCGAGTTCCGCGACGCGCCCAACGCCACCATCGAGCAGCTCGAGCGTGCGCACACCACGCACTACGTGACCGAGATCAAGGACCTGCTCGAACAGGTGCGCGCCGAAGGCAAGACCAAGGCGCTGGACCCCGACACCGTGGCCTGCCCGGCCACCTGGGCCGCCGCTTTGCGCGCCGCCGGGGCCGCCGTGGCCGCCACCGACGACGTGCTGGCCGGTCGCGCGCGCAACGCCTTTTGCAGCGTGCGTCCGCCCGGCCACCACGCCACGCGCGACGAGGCCATGGGTTTCTGCTTCTTCAACAACGTGGCCATCGCGGCCCGCCATGCGCTCGACGCGCACGGGCTGAGCCGAGTGGCCATCATCGACTTCGACGTGCACCACGGCAACGGCACCGAGGACATCATCGCCGGCGACGAGCGGGTGCTGATGTGCAGCTACTTCCAGCACCCGCTGTACCCCTACAGCGGCGCCGTGCCCAAGGGCACGAACATGGTCAACGTGCCGATCGCGCCCTACACACGCGGCCCCGCCATCCGCGAGACCATCGATGCGATGTGGATGCCGGCGCTGGAAGAATTCCGCCCCGAGATGATCTTCATCAGCGCCGGCTTCGACGCCCACCGCGAGGACGACCTGGGCCAGCTCGGCCTGGTCGAGGCCGACTACGAGTGGATGACCAAGCGCCTGGTGGAAGTGGCGCGCCGGCACGCCCAGGGGCGCATCGTCTCGTGCCTGGAAGGCGGGTACCACCTCAGCGCCCTGGCGCGCAGCGTGGCGGCGCACGTGCGCGTGCTGGCCGACGTGGCCTGATCGCGCGCTGACGATGTCGGGACCCCTCTCGGCCGGTGACATCGGCCAGTTCGTCGATGCGCTGCTCAAGCCCAGCGCGCTGATCGAACTGGCGGTGCTGGGCGGTTGCCTGCTGCTGGCCTGGATCATCGTGCGCCTGGCGCGCGGGCCGGTGCCGCGCAAGGGCTCGATGTGGTTCGGACGCGGTGTCGTCGACGGTGTCTTCTTCCCTTTGCTGGCGCTGCTGCTGGTGGTGACGGCGCGCTGGACGCTGCAAAGCGTGCTGCCCATCGCGGTCTTCCGCCTGGCCGTGCCGGTGCTGCTGTCGCTGGCGGTGATACGGCTCACGGTGCGCGTGGGGCGCGCCAGCTTCCCCGATTCGCAGCTGGTGCGCGTCTTCGAGCGCAGCCTGTCGTGGGTGGTGTGGCTGGGCGTGGTGCTGTGGATCACCGGCGTGCTGCCCGCGGTGATGCAGGAGCTCGACGGCATCAAGCTGTCCTTCGGTGCCACCAAGATCACGGTGCGCAACCTGCTCGAGGGCCTCATCACCGGCGGCCTGGTGCTGGTGCTGGTGCTGTGGCTGTCGGCGCTGCTCGAAGGCCGGCTGCTCAGCGGCGCCACCGACAACATCAGCATCCGCAAGATGGCGGCCAATTCGCTGCGCGTCATCCTGCTCTTCGTCGGCCTGATGTTCGCGCTGTCGGCCGCGGGCATCGACCTCACAGCCCTGGGTGTGCTGGGCGGCGCCATCGGCGTGGGCATCGGCTTCGGGCTGCAGAAGCTGGCGGCCAACTACATCAGCGGCTTCGTCATCCTGGCCGAACGCAGCATGCGCATCGGCGACCTGGTCAAGGTCGATGGCTTCGAGGGCCGCATCACCGACATCAGCACGCGCTTCACCGTCATCCGCGCCATCAACGGCCGCGAATCCATCGTGCCCAACGAGATGATGATCACGCAGCGTGTCGAGAACGCCTCGCTGGCCGATTCCAGGCTGCTGCTGAACACGGTGGTGCAGGTGGCCTACGGTAGCGACCTCGACACCGTGATGCCCCAGCTGGTGCAGGCCGTGGCCACCGTGCCGCGCGTCATGGCCGAGCCCGGGCCTGCGGTGCTGCTGACCAACTTCGCCGCCGACGGCCTGGAGCTGACCTTCGGCTTCTGGATCGCCGACCCCGAGAACGGTCAGGGCAACGTGCGCTCGGAAGTCAACCTGGCCATCCTGCGTGCGCTGAATGGCCTGGGGGTCGAGATCCCCTTTCCGCAACGTGTGCTGCATCGGGCGCGAACCGACGCCGGTGTCGCGGCGGCGCCAGCCGACGCTTCAGCCTGCGACGCGGGCGTGAAACCAGGCGGCGGCCTGGCTGCGTGATCCGAGGTCGAGCTTGTCGAGGATGTGCGCGACGTGCCGCTACACGGTGTGCGGGCTCAGTTCGAGTTCCCGCGCGAGGTGCTTGTTGCTCAGGCCCCGTGCCATCAGCGCCAGCACTCGATCTGCGCCAGGCGCGCCCACGCGTCGCGCAGCAGCGCGGCATCACCGCAGGTCGGGTCCCGCCACCTTCTCCAAGGTGATCTCGGTACACGGCTCGCCGCGGAACACCAGGTCCTCGCGCATGGTCTGCTCGAACCCCAGCCGCTGCAGCAGGCGCAGCGAAGGGGTGTTGCGCGAATCGGTGATGCCACGAAGCCGCGCGATGCCCAGCGGCACCAGCAAGGTGTCGATGCAGGTCCCCACGGCGATGCGAGCCCAGCCCCGCCCCTGCGCGCCGCGCGACAGGGTGAAACCGAGCTGTACTTGCGCCACGCCTTCGCGCAGCAGGCCGATGTCGCCCACCAGCCGGTCGTCCTCGGTGCGGGCAATGCCGATTTGCGCCCAGTCGCCTTCATCCCAAGGTGGCGGCACAGCGTCGCGCAAGAAAGTCAGTGCCGCCTCGCGGCCCCCGGGCTGCCAGCCCTGGTAGCGCGCCACCTCGGGGTCGCCGCGGTAGGCGAGGAAGTCTTCGACGTCAGCAGGGTCCAGCGCGCGCAGGCGCACTGCACCGGCTTCGATGGGCAGCCGCGCCAGCAGCAGGTGGCCGGCACGCAGTGCGGTGTCGTGCAGCTTCATCTTCGCAGCACGGGAAGCAGCCATGGCCCGGCGGCAGGCACGGGTCGCTCAGGGCGCCAGCCGCTCGCGCACCCAGGCGCTGCCGTGCAGCCGGTAGCGCAGCCTGTCGTGCAGCCGGCTCCTGCGGCCCTGCCAGAACTCCCAGGCATCCGGCATCAGCCGGTAGCCGCCCCAATGCGGCGGACGCGGCGGGTGCAGCGCATAACGCACGGCGGCCTGCGCCGCGGCCGTCACCAGCATGGTGCGCGAAGCGATGACCTGGCTCTGCGGCGAGGCCCAGGCGCCCAGGCGCGAGTCGAGCGGGCGCGTGGCGTAGTAGGCGTCGGACTCCTCGGCGCTGGTCTTTTCCACCCGGCCCTCGATGCGCACCACGCGTTCCATCTCGACCCAGTGGAATTGCAGCGCGGCCACGGGGTGGTGCGCGAGTTCGTGGCCTTTGCGGCTGTTGTAGTTGGTGTACCAGACGATGCCGCGTGCGTCGAAACCCTTGATGAGCACAACGCGTGTGCTGGGCCGGCCGTCGGCGCCCACGGTGGCCAGGGTCATGGCGTTGGGCTCGGGCAGCGCGCCCTTGACGGCCTGGTCGAACCAGAGCGCGAACTGGTCCAAGGGGTCGGCAGCCGAGGCCGTTTCGTCGAGTTCGGCCTTCTCGTAGCTCTTGCGCAGGTGGGCGATGTCCATGGACCCAGTATAGGAAGCGGCAGGGGCGAGGGGGCAGGCCCGGGTGCATCCCGTAGGTAGAACGCCGTAAGTGAACGTCCCACTTCAAGCCGCGGGGGCGGGGCGCCATTCTGTGCACCAAGGAGGAGGCCGCGCGCACCGGGTGCGAATGCGCGGCCTCAGAACAAGAATGCGCTTTCGTCCCACCATCGTCGTGCCGGCTGCCGGCCAGGGCCGCCGCTTTGGCGGCACGTCGCACAAGCTGGAACAGCCCTTCGACGGCAGCACCGTGCTCGGCTGCACCTTGCGCCACGCCATCGCCTCGCAACTGCCCGTGGTGCTGGTGACGACGGCCGCACTCGCCCCCCTGGCCGGCGAACTGCTGGCCAAGCGCGACATCGTCGTGCTCGACGAGGCCCAGGCGGCGCGCGGCATGGGTGCATCGATTGCCGCCGGCGTGAGCGAGCGCTCGGGCGCGTCGGGCTGGCTCGTGCTGCCCGGAGACATGCCGCTGGTGCAGCCTGCCACGCTGCTGGCCGTGGCCGGGGCGCTGGAACAGCATGCGGTGGCCTACGCCCAGCACCGCGGGCGTGCCGGGCACCCGGTGGCGTTTGCGGCCGAGCTCTACTCGGAAATCATCCAGCTCCATGGCGACGACAGCCCGCGCCGCCTCATGCTGCGTTACCCGGCGCACGGCGTCGAGGTCGACGACGGCGGCATCCTGATGGGCGTGGACACCACGGCAGACCTGGAGGCGATGCGCAGGGCCGCGTCGCAGCCCGCGGGATGAGGCGGCGTGGCGTTGACGATGTAACTCAGTTACTCAATAATGAGTTTGCTGGTTACGAAGGCCGCCATGACCACCGCACTGCACCCCGCCCTCATCGCGGTCACCCGCCGCATCACCGAGCGCAGCGTCCCGACACGCGGCGCTTATCTGGCGCGCATTCAACGCCTGGCCGAGCGCAAGCCGGGGGTCGACCGCATGGGCTGCGCCAACGTCGCGCACGCCTTCGCGGCGCTGCCTGCCAACGACAAGCTGCGTGTGGTGGCGCAGAAGGCGCCGCACATCGGCGTCGTCACCGCCTACAACGACATGCTCTCGGCGCACCAACCCTATGAAGGCTATCCGGCGCTGATCCGGGAGCAGGCGCGCAGCCTGGGCGCCACCGTGCAGGTGGCCGGTGGCGTGCCGGCGATGTGCGACGGCGTCACGCAAGGCCAGCCCGGCATGGAGCTCAGCCTGTTCAGCCGCGACACCATCGCCATGGCCACCGCCGTTTCGCTCTCGCACGACGTCTTCGACGCCGTGCTGCTGCTGGGCGTGTGCGACAAGATCGTGCCCGGTTTGCTCATCGGCGCGCTGCACTTCGGCCACCTGCCCTGTGTCTTCGTGCCCGCGGGGCCGATGGGCAGTGGCCTGTCCAACAACGACAAGGCCCGGGTGCGTGAACAGGCCGCGCAAGGCCTGGTGGGCCGCGCCGAGCTGCTGGCCGCCGAGAGCGCGGCCTACCACGGCCCCGGCACCTGTACCTTCTACGGCACCGCCAACAGCAACCAGATGCTGCTCGAGGCGATGGGGCTGCACGTGCCTGGCGCGGCCTTCGTGCACCCGCACGCCGGGCTGCGCGAGGCGCTGACGCGCGAGGCGGTGAAGACCGTGCTGGGCATCAGCGCGCGCCGGCCCGAAGGCCTGGCGGGCGCGCCGCGCTACCTGCCCATCGGCCGGCTCGTCGACGAACGGGTCATCGTCAACGCCATGGTCGCGCTGCTGGCCACCGGCGGCAGCACCAACCACCTCATCCACTGGGTGGCGGTGGCACGTGCGGCGGGCATCGTCATCGACTGGACCGACTTCGCCGAACTCAGCGCGACCGTGCCGCTGCTGGCCCGCGTCTACCCCAACGGCAGCGCCGACGTGAACCAGTTCCAGGCCGCCGGTGGCCCCGGCTACGTGCTGCGTGAACTGCTGGCCGGCGGGCGTCTGCACCCCGATGTGGCCACCGTCAGCCCACGCGGCATCCGCGCCTACACCGAACTGCCTTCGGTCGATGCCGGCCGCCTGGGGTGGCGGCCGCTGCCGGCCGACAGCGGCGACTCCGGTGTGCTGCGGCCGGCCGCCGCGCCTTTTTCCGAGACGGGCGGCCTCAAGCTGCTGCAGGGCAACCTGGGCCGCGCCGTCATCAAGACCTCGGCCGTCCCGGCAGATCGCCACGTCATCGAGGCCCCGGCCCGCGTCTTCACCACGCAGGAAGGTCTGCACACGGCTTTCGAGGCGGGCGAGCTCGACCGCGACGTGGTCGTGGTGGTGCGCTTCCAGGGCCCGCAGGCCAACGGCATGCCCGAACTGCACAAGCTGACGCCGCCGCTGGCGGTGTTGCAGGGCAAGGGCTACAAGGTGGCACTGGTCACCGACGGCCGCATGAGCGGGGCCAGCGGCAAGGTGCCGGCGGCCATACACGTCAGCCCCGAGGCGCTGGCGGGCGGGCCGCTGGGCAAGCTGCTCGACGGTGACGTCGTGCGTGTCGACGCCGACGCCGGCACGCTGGCCGCGCTGGTGCCCGAGGCCGAGTGGGCGTCGCGGCCGCATGCAGCCATCGACCCCGCGCAGGCCGAAGTCAACGGCCACGACCTGGGGCGTGAACTCTTTGCCGGCATGCGCCGCAACGTGAAGACGGCCGAGGAGGGCGCTGTCTCCTGGCTCTGACCCCGACTTAGGCCTTGAGTCTGATCTGGGGGTCGATCCGCGCCCCGTCATCCCGAACCTGAACCGAACGCACTTCGAAGGGCAGCACCGCCGATGGACACTCTCGAACTCGCCGCCTACGGCCCCGTCATTCCGGTCATCGTGCTGCAGCGCGTGGCCGACGCCGTGCCGATGGCGCGTGCGCTGGTGGCCGGCGGAGTGCGTGTGCTGGAGGTGACGCTGCGCACGCCCGTGGGCCTGGCCTGCATCGAGGCCATCGCGCGCGAGGTGCCCGAGGCCGTGGTCGGCGCCGGCACCATCCGCAGCGCGGCCGATGCGCGCGCCGCGAAGGCCGCGGGCAGCCGGTTCGGCGTCAGCCCCGGCTACACCGCCGCGGTGGGCGCGGCGTGCCGCGAGGCCGGCCTGCCGCTGCTGCCCGGTGTGGCCACCGCGGGCGAGGTGATGACGGCGATGGCAGACGGCCTGAGCTTCCTGAAGTTCTTTCCGGCCACTGCCGCGGGCGGCATCCCGATGCTGAAGGCACTGGCCGGCCCCTACCCGGACATCAGCTTCTGCCCCACCGGCGGCATCTCGGTGGAGACGGCGCCGCAATTCCTGGCCCTGCCCAACGTCAAGGTCTGCGGCGGCTCGTGGCTGACGCCGCAGGACGCCGTGGACGCCGGTGACTGGGGCCGCATCACCGCGCTGGCCCGCGCCGCCAGCGCGCTGCGCCGCTGAGTTTCAGGAGGTGCGCGCGCGGCCGTCGCCGGGGCGCCAGCCCAGCGCGTCGGCACTGACCAGCGCCAGCGCCGACCAGATCATCACGAAGCCGACGAGGCGTGCGCCGTCGAAAGGCTCGTGGAAGACCCACACCGCCAGCGCCAGCTGCAGCGTCGGCGCGATGTACTGCACCAGCCCCAGCGTGGCCAGCTTGAGCCGTCGCGCCGCGCCGGCGAACCACAGCAGCGGCAGCGCGGTCAGCGGCCCCGACAGCAGCAGCCAGCCGATCTGCGAGGCGGGCCCGGTCAGCAGCACGCCATCGCGCGCAAACGACCACCACAGCAGCGCCGGCACGGCCAGCGGTGCGAGCAGCAGGTTTTCCAGCGCCAGGCCTTCCAGCGCACCCAGCGGCGCGGTTTTGCGTATCAGCCCGTAGAGCCCGAAGCTGCCGGCCAGCACCAGCGCGATCCACGGCAGCCTGCCGCCCTGCCAGGTCAGCCACAGCACGCCGCCGGCGGCCACCACCACCGCCATCCACTGCAGCGGGCGCAGCCGTTCACGCAGCACCAGCACGCCCAGCAGCACGTTGACCAGCGGGTTGATGAAGTAACCCAGGCTGGCGTCGGCGACATGGCCGGTCTGCACCGCCAGCACGTAGACCAGCCAGTTGCAGGCCAGCAGCATCGCGCTGACGGTGAACAGGGCCACGCGCTTGGGCTGGCGCAGCGTCTGGCCCAGCCAGGCCCAGCGCTGCTGCCAGGCCAGCACCCCCAGCACCAGCAACAGCGACCACACCGAACGGTGCAGCACCACTTCCAGCGGCGGCACCGTGGCGATGAGGGCGAAGTACAGCGGGAACAGGCCCCAGCTGCCGAAGGCGAGCAGGGCGTAGGCGAGGCCGGTGTGCATGGGCGGATGGGGGGACGGGCGCGGATTGTCGCCTTGCGCGACGACGCCACGGCAAAACCCGCGTGACGTGGCCGCCGGCACGCAGCATCATCGCGCCCCGATGGCCCGCATCACCTTCACGCCGCAGTTGCAGCGCTTCACGTCGACGCCCGAAGTGCAGACCTCGGCCACCACGCTGCGCGCCGCGCTGGAAGACGCCTTCGCGCACAACCCGCGGCTGCGCGGCTACGTGCTCGACGACCAGGGCCACCTGCGCGTCAACGTCGTGGCCTTCGTCGATGGCCGCCGCTGCACCGACCGGCAGACGCTGGCCGACCCTTTGTCGCCCGACAGCACGGTGCACGTGCTGCAGGCCCTGTCAGGTGGATGACACGGAGGAGCAAGGCCATGGACACACGCGCCTGGGTGGCCACCCGCAAGGGACTGTTCGAACTGCAGCGCGACGACACGCGCAGCGCCACCTGGCGCATCAAGCGCGTGAGTTTTCTGGGTGAACCCGTGACCATGCTGCTGCCGCCCGACGAACGGGGCCGCATGCTCGCGGCGTTGAACCTGGGCCACTTCGGCGTGCACCTGCACCGCAGCGAAGACGCCGGCGCCACGTGGACCGAAGTGGCCGCGCCCACCTACCCGCCGCAGCCGCCCGAGGACAAGGGCATCGCGTGGAAGCTGGTGCTGGTGTGGGCGCTGGAGCGTTCGGGCAGCACCGTGTGGGCCGGCACCATTCCCGGGGGCCTCTTCCGCAGCGTCGACCTCGGCAGCAGCTGGCAGCTCGTCGACGCGCTCTGGCAGCGCCCCGAACGTGCCGGGTGGTTCGGCGGCGGTTACCCCGAGCCCGGCATCCACTCCGTCTGCCCGCACCCGCAGCGGCCGCAGGACCTGCTGGTGGGCGTGAGCTGCGCCGGTGCCTGGGTCGCCGCCGACGACGGCGCAAGCTGGCGTGTGCAGGCCGACGGCATGCGCGCCGACTTCATGCCGCCCGAACAGGCCGGCGACCCGAACATCCAGGACCCGCACCGCATCGTGCGCTGCGCCGCCGCGCCCGAGGTGCTGTGGTGCCAGCACCATTGCGGCATCTGGCGCAGCATCGACAACGCCGCCAGCTGGCAGGAGGTGAAGGCGCCGGTGTCGAGTTTCGGCTTCGCCGTTGCCGTGCACCCGCAAGACCCGCACACCGCCTGGTTCGTGCCCGCCATCAAAGACGACAAACGTGTGCCGGTGGACGGCGCGCTGGTCGTCAACCGCACACGCGACGGCGGCAGGACTTTCGAGACGCTGCGAGCCGGGCTGCCGCAGCAGGACACCTACGACCTGGTCTACCGCCACGGCCTGGATGTCTGTGCCGAAGGCCGCAGCCTGCTGATGGGCAGCACCACCGGTGGCCTGTGGGCCAGCAGCGATGGCGGCGACCACTGGCTGACGGTGTCGCTGAACCTGCCGCCGATCGCGGCGGTGCGTTTCGGCTGACGGGGGGCTGGCCAAGCGGCGGCGCCGCGCCGTCAGCTCATTTCAGCTCGCCGTCGACGTAAAGCCAGCGCCCGGCCTCGCGCACGAAGCGGCTGGTCTCGTGCAGCCGCATCGCGCGGCCGCCGAGCTTGCTGCGCGCGATGAACTCGACCACGGCGTGTCCGGCGTCGGGCTGTACATGGCGGCGCACATCCAGCCCGAGCCAGCGCAGCGCGGGGTCGAAGGTGAAGGGCTCGGCCGGGCGCGTGGACACATGCCAGGTGTCGCGCAGGTAGTCGCCCAGGCCCAGCACGTAGGCGCTGTAGCGCGAGCGCATCAGCGCCTCGGCATCGCTGGCCTGCAGGTGTTGTTCGCCGCCATGCCAGCGGCCGCAGCAGGCGGTGTAGGCGCGGTCGCTACCGCAGGGGCAGGCGCTGGGCGGCGTGGTCATGTCGGTGTCCTCGGCAGGTCACGGAAGGGCGCGTGCAGACCGTGCGTTAGGCAGCCAAGCCGCTAGGAGTCCGATCCGCCATGGCACACCCCAACCAGTTCGCCCTGCTGCGCCAGCGCCGCTTCGCGCCCTTCTTCTGGGTGCAGTTCCTCGGCGCGGGCAACGACAACGTCTTCAAGTTCGCCTTCACCGTGCTCGTCACCTACCAGCTGCAGGTGAGCTGGCTGCCGGCCTCGCTGGCCGGGCTGGTGATCGGGGCGCCGTTCATCCTACCCTTCCTGCTCTCTTCGGCCACCAGCGGGCAGCTGGCCGACAAACACGACAAGGCGCGGCTCATCCGCTTCACCAAGGACTTCGAGATCGCGGTGATGCTGCTGGCCGCCGCCGGCTTCGCGCTGCAGAACGTCCCCGTGCTGCTCGTCAGCATCTTCCTGATGGGCCTGCAGAGCACGCTCTTCGGCCCGGTGAAGTTCGCCTACCTGCCGCAGCACCTGGACGAGCGTGAACTCACGGGTGGCAACGGCATGGTCGAGATGGGCACCTTCGTGGCCATCCTGCTGGGCAACGTGGCCGGCGGGCTGCTGATCGCGGTGCCGCAGGTTGGCGCGACCTGGGTCGCGGCCACCTGCGTGGCCTTGGCCCTGCGGGGGCGCGTGATGGCGCAGGCCGTGCCGCTGTCGCCAGCCACCGACCCCGGCCTCAAGATCAAGTGGAACCCCATCACCGAGACCTGGCGCAACCTGGTGCTGGCGCACGGCAACGTGGTCGTCTCCCGCTCGGTGCTGGGCATCAGCTGGATGTGGTTCTTCGGCGCGGTTTTCCTCAGCATGTTTCCGGCCTTCGCGCGCGACGTGCTGCACGGCAACGGGCAGGTGGCTCCGCTGCTGCTGGTGGTGTTCTCCATCGGCATTGGCACCGGTGCGCTGCTGTGTGAGGTGCTGAGCAAGCGCCATGTCGAGATCGGCCTCGTCCCCATGGGCACCCTGGGTATGAGCGTGTTTGCCGTCGACCTCTACTTCGCGTCGCGCGGGCTGCCACCCGTGGACGCGCAAGGCGGGTTGACGCTGGTGGCCTTCGTCGCCCAGCCCGCGCACTGGCGTGTGATGGCCGACCTGGCCGGGCTTTCGCTCTTCGCCGGCATCTACAGCGTGCCGATGTACGTGCTGATCCAGCTGCGCTGCCCGGCCACGCACCGGGCGCGCATCATTGCCGCGAACAACATCCTCAACGCGCTGTTCATGATCGTCAGCGCCCTCGGCGCGGGCGCCTTGCTGAGCGCGGGTTTCAGCATCCCGGAGGTCTTCCTCGTCGTCGGCCTGGTCAACGCGGTGGTCGCCGGCTGCATCTTCCTGCTCGTGCCCGAGTACCTGCTGCGTTTCGTCGCCTTCATGCTCACGCGTGTCGTCTACCGCTTCAAGGTGCGCGGCGACGAGCACATCCCCGCCGAAGGCGCGGCCATCCTGGTGTGCAACCACGTCAGCTTCATCGACGCCGTGCTGCTGATGGCCGCCAGCTCGCGGCCCGTCCGCTTCATCATGGACCAGCGCATCTTCGCCACGCCGGTGCTGGGCTGGCTGTTCAAGCTGGACAAGGCCATCCCCATCGCGCCGCAGAAGGACGACCCTGCCGCCTACGAACGCGCCTTCACCCAGGCACGGCAGGTGCTGGACGACGGCGAACTGCTGGCCGTCTTCCCGGAAGGCGGCATCACCCGCGACGGCACGCTGGGCGAGTTCAAGGGCGGCGTGATGAAGTCCTGCAGACCCACCCCGTGCCCGTGGTGCCACTGGCGCTGCAGAACCTGTGGCGCAGCTACTTCAGCCGCATCGAGGGCGGCACGGCGATGGTCAAGCCCTTCCGCCGCGGCCTCTTCAGCCCGATGGGGCTGGTGGCGGGCCCGGCGCTGCCGGCGGCGCAGGTCACGCCGGGTGCGCTGCGTGAACGCGTGGCCGGGCTGCTGGCGACCTGAATGCCGCATGAGTGCCGCAGGAATGCCACACGCTTGCCACGTGAAAGCCGTCTCACAGTCGCTTGCAGGCGGTCTACACGGCTGCGCTAGCATGCACTCGAACCATTCCTGAAGGGTCCGCTCCCATGATGCAAGTTGCCCCCCGCGCGATTTCCCGCCTTTCGGCGCTGACCCTGCTGCTGGGCGCCATCGCGCTGCCTGCGGCCGCCGCCAGTTCAACCTCTTCGGCGTCGTCCGACAGCGTGTCCACCTCGGTGGGCAGCAGTTCGACCTCCCTGGAAACCTCGAGCGACGGATCTTCGGGCGGCGAGAAGAGGGTGGCCGACGGTGACTACCGCATCATCGAGGTGGCCGACGCCCCGGCGCGTGCCGGCACCGTGCGCCTGAAGCTGCACGCCGTGGCCGACGAAGTCGCAGCGACGGCGAAAACGAACGAGTTCTTCCTCTACATGCCGCAGGAAGCCTATGACCAGAGCCGCTTGGGTCAAGGCAGCGTCGTCACCGCCAAGGCCCGGGCCTACGGCCTGGAGTTCGCCAACACGGCCGCCAAGAAGCCCTTTTTCCTGGTCGTGGCCGACGAGTGGTTCCGCGAACTGCAGACCAAGGTCGTCCGCCTCTGAAGCCGGGCCGAGCGGCCGGCTGCCTGGCCGCGCTGGCGCTGGCCGCACTGGCCTGCACGGGCGCCCATGCCGGCACGTTGCGCGCCTGCGATCCGGCCGACACGCTGGACGCGGCGCAGAAGGACAAGCTCTTCCGCTTCGGCGCGGTCATCAAGGCCGAGCTCGAGCGCTCGGGCCGGCGCGTGGCGCTGGTGGCGCGCTCGGGCCTGGACCTGGCGCGCTTCGGCATCCGCTATTCGCACGCCGGCTTCAGCCTGCAGGCCAGCCCCGACGTGCCCTGGGCCGTGCGCCAGCTCTACTACGCCTGCGACGAACAGCAGCCCCGCATCTTCGACCAGGGCATGCTGGCTTTCGTGCTGGGCATGAACGAAGCGGACATCGGCTACGTCTCGGCGCTGCTGCTGCCCGAGGCGGAAGGCGCCGAGATCGAGCGCGCCGTGCTCGACAAGGGCCTGGCGCTGCAGTTGCTGGGCGCCACCTACAGCGCCAACGCCTACCCCTTCAGCCTGCGCTACCAGAACTGCAACCAGTGGGTGGTGGAAGTGCTGGCCGCCGCGCGCGGGCGGCTGCATGAAGGCGACGCCGCCGAGGGCACGCGGCGCGCGACTGACCAAAGCCCGCTGCGCGCGCGTGCCCAGGGCTGGCTGCAGGCGCAGGGCTACGTGCCCAGCGTCATCGACGTCGGCTGGCGGCCGCTGATGTGGGCCACCGCTTTCGTGCCCTGGCTGCACAACGACGACCACCCGGCCGAAGACTGGGCGCAGAAGGTCTACCGCGTCAGCATGCCGGCGTCCATCGACGCCTTCATGCAGGCTCAGGTGCCGGGCGCCATGCGGCTGGAGTTCTGTCACAACACCCGCCACGTGGTGGTGCGCCGCGGCGGCGCGCCCATCGCCGAAGGCTGCGTGCCGGGCGAAGCCGACACCGTCATCGCCCTGGACTGAGCTGGACCAGCGACTGGCCCTGCGGCCTGTCGCTCGCCTGCCGAAGGCCCGGGCGTGATTTCACGCGCGAGGGCTGAAGACCCCGGGCGGGCAGGGCGTGTGGCTGCGCATTCGTGCCGGCCTGTCGAGCAGAGCGCGCTTGCCCGAACAACTGTATGTGCGTACAGTCTTCCGGTGACTCTCCCCCTTGCACGTTCCGCCGCTCACCTGGCCCCTGCCGCTGCCTTGCGGCCGCCGCGCGGGGATGCGCCCAGCCTGCGCGGGCTGGCGTCCGGCGGGCCGGTCGACACCCCCCCGCCCCCCGAAACCCTGCACCCGGCGCTGTGGCGCGCCCACCAGCTCGGTCGCCCGGGTGCGGCCGTGCTGGCCAGCGGCTACCCCGAGCTCGACGCCCAGCTGCCGGGCGGCGGCTGGCCGGCGGGCGCGCTCACCGAACTGCTGCTGCCGCACCCCGGCGTCGGTGAACTGCGCCTGCTGGCGCCCGTGCTGGCGGCGCTGCAGCACCAGCAGCGCTGCGTGATGTGCTTCGACCCGCCCGCCGCGCCCTGCGCCTGGGCGCTGCGCGCGCTGGGCATCGACCTGCAGCGGCTGGTGGTGGTGCAGGCGCGGGGTGCTGGGCGCCATGGGGTCCCGAAGGGCCGCGCCCGCGCCCTGCTGCCCGCGGCCGACGTGCTGTGGGCGCTGGAACAGGCGCTGAAGAGCGGCCACGTCGGCGCCGTGCTGGCCTGGCTGCCGGCGCGGCTGCCGGTCGAAGCGCTGCGCCGTCTGCAGCTGGCGGCGCAGTCGCATGCCGGCCCTGCCTTCCTGCTGCGTGACGCGCAGATGCGCAGCCAGCCCAGCGCCGCGCCGCTGCGCCTGCTGCTGACCAGCGCCGGGCCCGACCTGCTGCGCCTGACCCTGCTCAAGCGCCGCGGTCCGCCGCCGGCGCAGCCGCTGGTGCTGGCGCTGCCGGCGGTGCTGTCGCCCACGGCGCTGGCGCGCGCGCTGCAGCCGGCCGGGTCGGCCGACAGGGCGGCCGACCTGCCTGGCGCCGGCGCCGCCATGCCGGCAGCGGCACGCCGGGCCGGTGTGCGCTGAGACCCGCCCCGCGCAGCGCCGCGTGCCTGGCCTTTCCCCTTCCCGCCATGCGCTGGCTCGCCCTGCACCTGCCGCTGCTTTCGCTGGAAGCCTTCTGCGCCACGCTGCCCGAAGCCGACGCCACGCGGCCGGTGGTGCTGCTGGCCGAGCACCGCGTGCACAGCGCCAACCCGGCGGCGGCGGCCTGTGGCATCCGAGCCGGCATGAAACGCGCCACGGCACTGGCGCTGGCCGCCGAACTGCTGCCTGCCGAAACGAACCCGGCACGCGACGCCGCAGCGCTGCAGGCCGTGGCCCATGCCGCGCTGGCTTACACACCCTCGGTCACGCTGCACGACACGCAGACCGTGCTGCTGGAAGTGCAGGGCAGCCTGCGCCTCTTCGGCGGCCTGGCAACGCTGCACCGGCGCCTGGTAGCGGCGCTGGTGCCGCTGGGCCACCGTGTGCAGATGGCCGCCGCGCCCACCGCACTGGGCGCGGCGCTGCTGGCGCAATGGTTCCCCACCCTGCCGGGGCGCAGCGACCCGGCCGCGCTGGTGGCCGGCCCCCACGCCGGCAACATGGCCGCGCTGCAGACCCTGCTCGACGCGGCGCCGGTGGCGCTGCTGGGCCCGGGCCGCTTGCACGGCGAAGCGCTGCAGGGCATGGGCCTGCACCGCCTGGCCGACCTGCGTGTCTTGCCACGCGGTGGCCTGGCGCGCCGCTTCGGCACCGAACTGCTGGACGAACTCGACCGCGCCCTCGGCCGCCAGCCCGACCTGCGGCGCTGGGTCACGCTGCCGTCGTCTTTCGACAGCCGTCTCGAACTCTTCGCGCGCGCCGACAGCACCGAGCAGGTGCTGCACGGCGCCAGCGTGCTGCTGGCGCGGCTGGTGGCCTGGGCGCAGGCGCGGCACGCGCGCGTGGGCGCCTTCACGCTGCGCATGCGCCACGAGCGCCAACGCCAGGCTGCGGTGCCGGCCACCGAACTGCAGGTCGCCCTGGCCGAGCCCTCGCTGGCCCCCGCCCACCTGCAGCTGCTGCTGCGCGAACGTCTGGCCCACGTGGTGCTGGCCGCGCCGACGCTGGAACTGCAGCTGCAATGCAGCCACCTCGTGGCCGGCGAGGCGCCGAACGGCGAACTCTTCCCCTCCGCTGCCAGCGAGGCCGTTGGCCTGGCGCGCCTGCTGGAACGCCTCCGTGCCCGGCTCGGCGACGACCAGGTGCAGCGCCTGATGGCGGTGGCCGACCACCGCCCCGAACGTGCCAGCCGCACCGTGCCGGCGCAAGGCACGGGCACCCCTGCGCCGCCCGCGGCTGCGGCCGGGCCGTCCAGCGCCGCAGCCGCCGTCGCCGCGATGGCCGGTGCATGGCCCTTGCACCGCCCGGCCTGGCTGCTGCCCGAGCCGCTGCCGCTGGCCGAACGTGATGCCCTGCCACTGCTGCAGGGTCGCCCGCTGCAACTGCTGAGTGGCCCCGAACGCATCGAGACCGGCTGGTGGGACGGCGAACCCGCGACGCGCGACTACTTCATCGCTCAGGCCGAAGACGCTTCGCTGGTCTGGGTCTGGCGCAGCCGCCTGCCCCCAGCGGCGGGTGAGGTGCAGTGGTTCCTGCAGGGGCGTTTCGCCTGACGACGCGGCTGATGCGGCCGGGCTGCCCCACGCCGTGTGCCGGATCCGGCACAAATGACCCCTTGCACAGCCTGACTGTTGACCGGGCTCAACAAGTATTTAAGGGTTTACCCTAATATCGCTACATCCACTCTCCAGAACGCATCATGTACATCGTCATCGGCATCTTCGCCCTCTTCATGGGCTTTCACCTCTGGGCCCTGCGCGCCTACCTCAACTTCATGGCAACGCACCCCGAGGTCGAGAAGCGTCTCGTCGATCGCGCCATGAGGCAGAGTTACTGAGCGCTCTCGCGCGCCTCAGGCGCCCAGTTCGATGCGGAAACGCAGGCTGGGCGCACCGCCGTAAACCGCCGGCTTGTCGAAGCGCCCCACCAGCACGCCGCCGTTGGCGGTGATGACACCCTGCGAAGCCAGGTTCGCTGCGTCGGTGGTGATCTCCACGCAGTCCAGCCCCTGGGCGCGTGCCAGCGGCAGCAGCAGCGCCAGCGCCCGGGTGGCGTAACCACGCTGGCGTTTCCACGGCACGACGGTGTAGCCGACATGGCCCAGCACGTGCGGCGGCAGTGGCCCCAGGTCGCGCGGCCAGCGCAGGTTGATGCTGCCGGCAAAACCCTCCGCATCCCACATCCAGCGCACGATGCCGGGAAGCCGTGGCACCAGGGCGCCGTCGGGCAGCGCAAACGGCGGCCCCAGGCCTTGCGGGTCTTCGGTCAGGCGCAGGAAACCCTCGGGGTCGGCCTGCACACGTTCCAGCGTCTCCTGGGCCGCCGCCGGGCGCATCGTGTCGGGCGACCAGCCGCGCTGCAGCGCATCGGTGAAGCTCGCCAGGTGCTCGGGCGCCGGCCGCAGCAGTTCCATGGGCTTCAGCTTCAGCCGGCGTCCAGCACCCCGAGCAGCCATTGCTGCAGGGCCTGGATTTCCTCCAGACAGACCGCGTGCTGCATCGGGTAGTCGTGCCAATCCAGCGGCTGGCCCTGGGCCTGCAGCAGGTCACGACTGGCCGTGCCGCGCGCCACCGGCACCACGTTGTCCTGGCGGCCGTGGGCCAGGAAGACGGGGGTGAGCGCATTCGCGTCGCGGCGCTCGGCCGCAGTGGTGTCGGCCAGCGGCAGGTAGCCCGACAGGCCGACCAACCCGGCCAGCCGCTGCCCGTAGCGCAGCCCAGCGCCCAGCGTGACGGCGCAGCCCTGCGAGAAGCCGCCGAGCACGATGCGGTGCGCCGGCACGCCGCGCGTGACTTCGCGGTCGAGCAGCGCGTGCACCTGCGCAAAGCTCTCGCGCAGGCCGGCCTCGTCCTCGCGCTTCAAGAGGTCGGTGCCCAGGATGTCGTACCAGGCGCGCATGCGGTGGCCGCCGTTGATCGTCACCGGCCGCTCGGGCGCCCGCGGGAAGACCCAGCGCACGGGGCCCACGGCGTGCAGGCGCATCTCGTCGGCGAAGGACAGGAAGTCGGTGCCGTCGGCGCCCAGGCCGTGCAGGATGACGATGGTGGCGCGCGGCTCTGCGCCGGGGTGGACTTCGATGGTCTGCAGCGGGGTCATGGTTCGGGTGTCGTGGTCAGTAATTCAAGCCCATGGCGTTGCGGACTTCCTTCATCGTCTGCTTGGCCACCGTGCGCGCACGCTCGGTGCCCATCTCGACGATCCAGTGCACCTGCTTGGGGTTGGCCAGGTAGCTCTCGGCACGCTCGCGCCAGGGTTGCTGCTCGGTGATGATGGCGTCGATCACCGGCTGCTTGCAGTCCAGGCAGCCGATGCCGGCGCTCTTGCAGCCCTTGACGACCCAGGCTTGCGTCGCCTCGTCGCTGTAGACCTTGTGGAACTGCCACACCGGGCACTTCTCGGGGTCGCCGGGGTCGGTGCGGCGGCCGCGCGCGGGGTCGGTGGCCATGCCGCGGATCTTCTTCGTCACCTCGGCCGGTTCATCCCGCATCAGCACGGCGTTGCCGTAGCTCTTGCTCATCTTCGTGCCGTCGGTGCCGGGCAGGCGCAGCACCTCGGTGTGCAGCGCCCTGGGCTCGGTGAGGATGGTGCGGCCGGCGCCCTTGAGGTGGCCCAGCAGCAGTTCGGTGTCGTCGTCCTGCCAGCCGGCGATATGCGCCGCGGACTTGTTCACCAGGCCTTCGCCCTTGGCCAGCGCTTCGGGGCTGCCGGTCTCGCCGAAGGCCTTGCGCTGCTTCTCGTAGTAGCGCGAGTCGTCCTTGGGCAGTTGGGCCAGTGCCGCGGCAATGCGCGCTTCGGCGTCGGCCGGGCGGCCGTAGAGGTTGTTGAAGCGGCGTGCCACCTCGCGTGTCAGCTCGACGTGGCTGCTCTGGTCTTCCCCCACGGGTACGAAGTTGGCCTTGTAGATCAGGATGTCGGCGGCCTGCAGCAGCGGGTAGCCCAGGAAGCCGTAGGTCGCCAGGTCACGGTCCTTGAGCTTGTCGATCTGGTCCTTGTAGGTGGGCACACGTTCCAGCCAGCCCAGGGGCGTGCCCATGGCCAGCAGCGTGAAGAGCTCGGCATGCTCGGGGATGTGGCTCTGGATGAAGAGGGTGCACTTCTCGGGGTCGAGCCCGGCGGCAATCCAGTCGATCACCATGTCGTGGACGTAACGCTCCATCACGCCGCGTTCTTCGTAGTGCGTGGTCAGCGCGTGCCAGTCGGCGACGAAGAAGAAGCACTCGTGCTCGTGCTGCAGGCGCACCCAGTTCTTGAGGGCGCCGTGGAAGTGGCCGAGGTGCATGGCGCCGGTGGGGCGCATGCCGGAGAGAACACGAGATCGCATGGTTTGGCGTGACCGGGGGACGACGGCGCGGATTGTCTCAGGAAGGGTGGCGCACAGACCGGCGCAACGCCGGGACCTACACTGCGGCCCCGCCATGAAACGCATCGTCATCCTCATCTCCGGCCGCGGCTCCAACATGGAAGCCGTTCAGCAGCGCTGTGCCGAACAGGGCTGGCCGGCGCAGGTGGTGGCCGTCATCGCCAACCGCCCGCAGGCCGCCGGCCTGGCCTGGGCTGCGGCGCAGGGCATCGCCACGGCGCTGGTCGACCACAAGGCACACGCCTCGCGCGAGGCCTTCGACGACGCGCTGGCCGCCGCCATCGATGCGCACCGGCCCGACCTCGTCGTGCTCGCCGGCTTCATGCGCGTGCTGGGCGCCCGCTTCGTGCAGCGCTACGCCGGGCGCCTGCTCAACATCCACCCCTCGCTGCTGCCGGCCTTCCCCGGGCTGCACACGCACCGCCGTGCGCTGGAAGCCGGCTGCAAGGCCGTGGGCGCCACGGTGCACTTCGTGACGTCCGAGCTCGACCACGGCCCGATCGTGATGCAAAGCGTGGTGCCCGTGCGGCCGGGCGACGACGAAGACATGCTTGCCGCACGTGTGCTGGCCACCGAACATGTCATTTACCCGTTGGCCGTGCGCTGGTTCGTCGAAGGCAAGCTGAAGGTGGCCGACGGCCTCGTCACGCAGACCGACGGCGCCTCTCAAGTCCTGATCTGACCCATGCACCCCAACGCCCTGCTCGACCTCACGACCGAACTGCTGCGCGCGGTGCTCAAGCTCGACCAGCCGGCCGATGCCGTGGTCTCGGCCTTCTTCCGCCAGCACCGCGACCTGGGCACACGCGAGCGCCACGCGCTGGCCGAGACCACCTACACCGTGCTGCGCCGGCGCCTGCTGTTCCAGAACATGGCGCAAAGCGGCAACGGGCCGCTGGAACGCCGCCTGGCGATCCTGGCCTGGCAGGGCAGCGAGGACTTCCTGCGCCGTGCCGCCACACCGCAGGAGCAGGCCTGGCTGACGCAGATCGCCAAGATCGACCGCGCGACGCTGCCCGAGAAGCTGCGCCACAACCTGCCCGACTGGCTGGCCACGCCGCTGAAGGAGACGCTGGGCGACGAGTTCTGGCCGCTGGTGCAGGCCATGTCAGAGGCGGCGCCACTGGACCTGCGTGTCAACATCCTCAAGGCCAAGCGCGAGGATGTGCAGCGCACGCTCACCGAGGCCGGCTTCACCGTCGCGCCGACGCCCTATTCGCCCTGGGGCCTCCGTGTGCAGGGCAAACCGGCATTGCACAAGCTGGACGTCTTCACGCAGGGCCTGGTCGAGGTGCAGGACGAAGGCAGCCAGCTGCTGGCGCTGCTGACCGACCCCAAACGCGGCGAGATGGTGGTCGACTTCTGTGCCGGCGCTGGCGGCAAGACACTGGCGCTGGGCGCGGCGATGCGCAACACGGGGCGCCTTTACGCCTTCGACGTGTCCGGTCACCGGCTCGACGCACTGAAACCGCGGCTGGCACGCAGCGGCCTGTCCAACGTGCACCCGGCGCAGATCGCCCACGAACGCGACGAGCGCATCAAGCGCCTGGCCGGCAAGATCGATCGTGTGCTGGTCGATGCCCCATGTTCGGGTCTGGGCACCCTGCGCCGCAATCCCGATCTCAAGTGGCGCCAGAGCCCGAAGGCAGTGGAGGAACTGCAGGCGAAGCAGACAGCCATCCTGGCCGGGGCGGCGCGTCTGCTGAAGCCCGGCGGGCGGCTGGTCTACGCCACCTGCAGCTTGCTGGCAGCCGAGAACGAGGCCGTCGCCGAGGCCTTCACCGCGGCCCACGGCGCGGCCTTCGAGCCCTTGCCGGCGCAAGTGGCGTTGGAGGCCGCACGCGTGGCTGATGCGGCAAACCTGGTCGCAGGGCCTTACCTGCGACTCTGGCCGCACCGCCACCAGACCGACGGTTTTTTCGCCGCCGTCTGGCAAAAGCGCTGATCGCCCCTTCTTCGGCGGGCAACGGTCATGATTCAAAAGCGGCAGTTTCAGTTGGCGCGAGTTTGGGCGGCCATGCCTAAGCATTGCCCGCAACTTCCGCGCCAATCCCGCATCTACAATGGGAGGTAAGTTCTCTCATTCAAGGAAGAGTTGATGGATCAGCTGTGGGTGGTGCATGACGCGGTCGTGGAGTTGTTGTCCCACGGCCTGCTGTCGGCGAACTGGTGGCAGGTGCTGCTGTACACGCTGGTGACGACGCACATCACCATCTCGGCGGTGACGATCTTCCTGCACCGCGCGCAGGCGCACCGGGCGCTGGACCTGCACGCCATCCCGTCGCACTTCTTCCGCTTCTGGCTCTGGCTGGGCACGGGCATGGTGACCAAGGAATTCGTCGGTGTGCACCGCAAGCACCACGCCAAGTGTGAAACCGAGGAAGACCCGCACAGCCCGCAGATCAAGGGCCTGAAGGCGTTGTTGCTGACCGGCGTCGAGCTCTACCGCATCGAAGCCAAGAACCCGGAAACGCTGGCCAAGTATGGCAAGGGTACGCCCGACGACTGGATCGAGCGCAACCTCTACACCCGCTTCTCCTGGCAGGGCGTGGGTCTGATGCTGATCATCAACCTCACGCTTTTCGGCGCCATCGGTGCGGCGGTGTGGGCGGTCCAGATGGCCTGGATCCCGGTCATGGCCACGGGCATCATCAACGGCATCGGTCACTACTGGGGCTACCGCAACTTCGAGGCGCCCGACGCGTCGACGAATGTGTCGCCCTGGGGCATCCTGATCGGCGGCGAAGAGCTGCACAACAACCACCACACCTACCCGACCTCGGCCAAGTTCTCGGTCAAGCCCTACGAGTTCGACGTGGGCTGGATGTACATCCGCGCCATGGAGACGCTGGGCCTGGCGCACGTGAAGAAGGTGCCGCCGAAGCTGGAACTGGGCACCACCCGCCCGGTGGCCGACGGCAAGACGCTGGAGGCCGTCATCGCCAACCGCTACGAGGTGATGGCGCGGTATGCCAGCGAGCTGAAGGCCGCTGTCACTGCCGAGCTGGCGCGAGCGAAGGCGCAGGGCGCGGTCAACAGCGCACGCTTTCGCAACCTGTCGCTGGCGCAGGCCTGGTTGCACCGTGACGACGACAAGATCCCGCAGGGTGTCAAGCCCAGCCTGCAGCAGGCGCTGGGCGAAAGCCCGCAGTTGGCCAAGCTGGTGGCGATGCGCGAGGAACTGCGCTCGCTGTGGACACGCACCAACGTCTCTGCCGAGCAGCTGGTCGCCGACCTGCAGGCCTGGTGCCGCAAGGCCGAGGAGAGCGGTATCGCAGCGCTGCAGGATTTCTCGATGAAGCTGCGCGCCGCCCACGCCTGAGCGGCCGGCGGCCGCCCGCAACCTGGCCCGCGTTCACGCGGGCTTTTTTTCGTCCGGTCGTCGGGGCCGCGCCGCAGTCCGCAAGCCGGCGCAGGCCCCGCGCCAAGCCGCGAGGGCGGGTGCTGACGTAGGATGCCGTGATCACCGTCTCTGGGAGGGTCGGGTTTGTCGATGTCACCGCGTTTGCGTCCTGGCGGGTCTTGCGCATGATCGCCGGCCCGCGTGCCCTGGCGGCGGTGGCGGCACTCTTCGGCCTGCTGCTTGTCGCGGCCCTGGCCGCCGACCTGCGGGCCACGCAGCAGACTCTGCAGCGGCAGCTGGAAGCCCGCAACCGCGATGCCGCCGCCGTGCTGGCAGCGGCCCTGACGCAGCCAGGGCAGCACGTGGCGGGCTGGCGTGAGCTGGCTGCCGCGCAGTTTGCCGCCGGCCACACGCGCTCCCTGCGCTTGCATGCCAGCGGCCTGGACGAACCGCTGGCCAGGCTGCAACGGCCGGCCAAGCCCACCGCGGCACCCGCCTGGTTCCGGGTTGCACTCCCCGTGGCCGCGGCGCCCGCCGCGGTGGTGCTGGGCGAGGCCGGTGCGGCGGTGGGCCGTCTGGAACTCGAGATCGACCCTTCATGGGCCCAGGACGCGCTGTGGGACAGCTTCGTGCGCACGGGTTTCGCCGCCGCCCTGCTGGGCCTGCTGTCGTTGCTGGCGGGGGTCTGGGCCATCGTCGCGCGTGCACCGGCGGCCGGGCGAGTGCACGCCGGCGCAGATAGGCACGAGGCGGCAGCAGCCGCCGGGCCGGCCCCGGTGGCCAGCGTGCCTTCCGGTGCAGACGCCGGCGCCGCGGCGCACTGGCGGCAGGCCTACGCGGCACAGGCAGAACAGGTCGCGCACCTGCAGCGCCAGACCCACCTCGACCCGGGCACGGGCCTGCCGCTGCGCCACCATTTCCTCGCCCAGCTGCAACAGCGCCTGGAAGAACCGGGTGGCCCGGGGCTGGCGCTGCTGATCGTGCGTGTGCTCGACCTCGAGGCCACCAACCTGCGCCTGGGGCACGAAGCCACCGACCGCCTGCTCGGCGCCGTGGCCGACGTGCTGCTGACCTACGTCGACCGCGTGCCGGCGACGTTGGCGGGGCGGCTGAACGGCACCGACTTCGCCCTCTGTCTGCCGGTGGCCGGCGTCGCCGTGGAGACCGCGGCGTCGCTGCGCACGGCCCTGGCTTCGACACCTGCACTGCGCGCCGGGCACACTGAAGTGGCCGTGGGTGGCGTCGACGGCCTGCACGACACCAGCGCCGGCGCCGCACTGGCCACGGCCGACGCTGCGCTGGCGCGCGCCGAGGCCGACGGCGACACCCCGGCCGGCTGCGTGGTGCTGCAGGCATCGACGCAGGACGAGGTGCTCGGGGCCGGTGCCTGGCGCGAGCGCATCCGCACTGCACTCGTCGAGGGGCGTACGCGGCTGACGGCGGTGCCCGTGCAGGACAGTCAGGGCGGGCTGCTGCACCTGGCGTGCGCGCTGCAGGTGCAGCTGCGCCATGGCGGCCCTTTTGAGTCGGCCGCAGGCTGGCGCGCCGCCGCGCGGCGCAGCCGGCTGCTGCCCCAGGTCGACCTCGCGGCGGTCGAGCGGGCACTCGAAGGCATCACGCGCGACGGCCGCGCGCGCGCGGTGCAGATCAGCCGTTCGTCGCTGGCGGCGCAGGGCTTTACATCCGACGTCGCGGCAGGCCTGGCCGGGGCCCCGACGGTGGCGCGGCTCTTGACGCTGGAACTCGTCGACGACGTGCGCGCCAGCGCCGGCGTCACCGCCGTGGCTGCGGCGCTCTCGGTGTGGGGCCGCTTGGGCGTGCGTGTCGGCGTGGCCCTGGCCGCTGGCGCCACGCCCGAACTGCCCGACCTGAAGTCTGCCGGCGTGCAGCACGTCACGGTCGATGCCGGCCAGGTGCAGGGCCTGGCGCACGACGACGCCGTGCGCGGTTATGTGCGCGGGCTGGTGACGCTGGTGCACGACCTCGGGCTGACGTTGCTCGTCAGCGGCGTGCGCGACGCCGCCGACGCCCAGGCCATGTGGGCACTGGGTGTCGATGGCGCCACCGGGCCGGTGCTGGCCCAGGCGCAGGCGGCCGGGCAGGGGGCCTGAGGCCGTGGCACGCGCCGCGTGATGCGGCCGCTAGGCGACGTCGCCGGCGTGCACCACGAAGGCGCCGCGGCGGCGGTCGGCGAAGTAGTGTTCCAGGGTCAGCCGTACCGTGCGGAAGGCCAGCTCGTCCCAGGGGATCTCGTCTTCGCGGAAGAGCCGCGCCTCGATGGTCTCGGGGCCGGGGTCCAAGGTGGTGTCGAGCAGACGCGCCCGGTAGTAGAGGTGCAACTGGCCGGCGCGCACGACGTTCAGCACGGTGAACAGGTCCTGCAGCTCGATGCGCGCGCCGGCTTCCTCCACCGTCTCGCGCTCGGCGCCCGCAGCGGTGCTCTCGCCCATTTCCAGGAAGCCCGCCGGCAGCGTCCAGAAGCCGAAGCGCGGCTCGATGTTGCGGCGGCACAGCAGCACCTGCTCGCCCCACGCCGGCACGGTGCCGACGACGTTGATCGGGTTTTCGTAGTGGATCTCGCTGCAGGCCGTGCAGACGGCCCGCTCGCGGTTGTCTTCGGCCGGCACGCGGTAGCTGACCTCGGTGCCACAGACCCGGCAATGCTTGATGCGGCGGGGCAGATGCATGGCGGCCAGTGTAGCGGCCGCGCTCTTGGTGACCCCGCGGCGGGCGGGCCGCATGGCATCATCGCCGACCCCTCCTGCACAGCGCTGCCGCCGCCCACGCCCATGAGCTACGTCATCCCCCCCGCCGCCCCGGCCGCCGTGCCCGTCGCTGGCGGCGGTGAGTTCCCGGTGCACCGCATCTACTGCGTCGGCCGCAACTACGCCGATCACGCCGTCGAGATGGGCTTCACGGGCCGCGAGCCGCCCTTCTTCTTCATGAAGCCTGCCGACGCCATCGTCGCCGTGCCCGAGGGCACGACGGGCAGCATCGACTACCCTTCGCTCACCGCCAACCTGCACCACGAGATCGAGCTCGTGGTGGCCATCGGCAAGGGCGGGCGCAACATCGCCGCGGCCGATGCGGCCAGCCACATCTGGGGCTATGCCGTCGGCCTGGACATGACGCGCCGCGACCTGCAGAACGAGATGAAGAAGCAGGGCCGCCCCTGGTGCATCGGCAAAGCCTTCGAGCAGAGCGCGCCCATCGGCACGCTGGTGCCTCTCGCGCAGACCGGTGAGCTGCTGCAGGGCGCGATCACGCTGGCCGTCAACGGCCAGGTGAAGCAGCGGGGCGACCTGCGCGAGCTGATCTGGAGTGTCAACGAGACCATCGAGCAGCTCAGCGCCGCGTGGGCGCTGCAGCCCGGCGACCTGATCTTCACCGGCACGCCGGCGGGCGTGGGCGCCGTGGTGCGCGGCGACGTGATGCAAGGCGCCATCGCGGGGCTGGGCACGCTGAAGGTGGCCGTCGCGTAAGGCCTGGAGCCGCGAGATGGAGCTCTACAACTACTTCCGCTCGTCGGCGTCCTACCGCGTGCGCATCGCGCTGGCGCTCAAGGGCCTGGATTACGACTACGAGCCCGTGCACCTGGCGCAGGGCGCGCAGCTGGGCGAGTCCTACGCCGCGGTGTCGGCGGCGCGGCTGGTGCCGCTGCTGCGCGACGACGGGCACACGCTGACGCAGTCGCTGGCGATCATCGAGTACCTCGACGAGACCCACCCGCAGCCGCCGCTGCTACCGGCCACGCCGGCCGAACGGGCGCGTGTGCGCGCGCTCGCGCTGGACATCGCCTGCGAGATCCACCCGCTGAACAACCTGCGTGTGCTGCGCTACCTGAAGCGCGAGATGAAGATCGTCGACGAGGACAAGGACCGCTGGTACCGCCACTGGGTCGAGACCGGCCTGGAGGTGGTGGAGCGGCACCTCGCCGCCGCCCCCACGACTTACTGTCACGGCGAGTCGCCCACGCTGGCCGACTGTGTCCTGGTGCCGCAGATCTTCAATGCGCAGCGCTTCGCATGCCGGGTCGATCATGTGCCGAACGTGATGCGCGTGTTCGAGACCTGCATGCGGCTGCCAGCCTTCGAGCGCACGCGGCCCGAACACTGTCCGGACTTCGAATGAACGGGGCCGCCGGATGAGCCTGCCACTGCTGCGCCCGGCCTGGGTAACGCCCCCCGGCGTCGGCGCCGCGATGAGCCTGCGCGAGGGCGGCGTCAGCGAAGGCATCTACGCCAGCCTGAACCTCGGTGTGGCGGTCGGCGACGACGCCGAGACGGTGGTCGAGAACCGTGCGCGTTTTGGCGCCGCGCTGGGCGCACGCCCGGTGTGGTTGCGCCAGGTGCACGGCGTCAACGTGCTGCACCTGACCGCGGAGGATGGCGTCGCGACCGATGACCCGGCCGACGCGGCCTGGACCGACGAACCCGGCCTGGCCTGCACGGTGCAGGTGGCCGACTGCCTGCCGGTGCTGTTCGCGCTGAACGACGGCCGTGCCGTGGCGGCAGCGCACGCCGGTTGGCGTGGCCTGGCAGCGGGTGTGCTGGAAGCCACCGTCGACGCACTGTGCCGCGGCGCCGGCGCACGGCCTGCCGATGTGCAGGCCTGGCTCGGCCCCTGCATCGGGCCGCGGCAGTTCGAGGTCGGCGCCGACGTGCTGCGCGCCTTCGGCCAGGACCGCCGTGCCGAGATGCCGCGCTTCGTCCGCCGCGAGCGGCCCGACGGCTCGACGCGCTGGTTGGCCGACCTGCAAGGGCTGGCGCAGGACCGCCTGGCCGCTGCCGGCGTAGGCGCCGTCACCGTAACGCCGGCCTGCACCGTCGAGGACGCCTCAGCCTTCTTTTCGTTCCGCCGCGACGGCGTCACCGGGCGCATGGCCGCCGCCATCTGGCGCCTTTGAAGCCGCAGCGGCATCGGCCGCCGCCTCGGCGGCGCGCAGCGCCCGTCGGCGCCCCGGCGTGGCCATGATGTAGAGCACGATGGCGAGCGGCAGCGCCCCGTACAGCAGCAGCGTGAAGAAGGCGCCCATGACCGTGCCCTGCGGCGAAACCGCCTCGGCCAGCGCCATCATCAGCACGACATAGATCCAGGCGATGGCAACGAGGTACATGGTGGCGTTGTGCCGGCGGCAAGGCCGGTGTATGGGCACGTCAAGACAGCGTCAGCGCCTTGACGTAAAAACGTGAAATCATGAACACGTGGGGCGGTGCACTGCTGCCGTGCACCCGCAAACCGCGGATTCGACAGGAGACAGACCCGTGACCGACAAGACTACCCTGAGTTCGCTGCCCCTTGCCGGTCCGGCCCAGGCACTCGGGGCTGCCGCCAAGGGCGTGTTCAAGTCCCTGGCCGGGCTGAACCTGCCGGCGACGCAGCTGGCGCAGATCCAGGCCGACTACCTGAAGAGCGCCGCCGAGGTCTGGAACCAGTCCCTGCAGCGCCTGCGGGGCGACGACGCGGCGCGGCCGGCGCCGCTGGCCGACCGCCGCTTCGGCAGCACCGACTGGGCCAGCAACCCCGCGGCCGCCTACACGGCGCAGATGTACCTGCTGAACGCCCGTTCGCTGCTGCAGCTGGCCGAGAGCGTCGAGGCCGACGCCAAGACCAAGGCGCGCATCCGCTTCGCGGTGCAGCAGTGGGTAGACATGGCCAGCCCCAGCAACTTCCTGGCGCTGAACCCGGATGCCCTGAAGAAGGCGCTGGAAACCCAGGGCGAGAGCATCACCACCGGCATGCAGCACCTGCTGCAGGACCTGCAGAAGGGCCATGTTTCGCAGACCGACGAGAGTGTCTTCGAAGTCGGCAGGAACGTCGCCACGAGCGAGGGCGCGGTGGTGTTCGAAAACGAGCTTTTCCAGCTCATCGAATACAAGCCGCTGACGGCCAAGGTGCACGAACGGCCGATGCTCTTCGTGCCGCCCTGCATCAACAAGTACTACATCCTCGACCTGCAGCCCGAGAATTCGGTCATCCGCTACACCGTCGAGCAGGGCCACCGCACCTTCGTCGTCAGCTGGGCCAACCCCGACGATTCCCTGCGCACCAAGACGTGGGACGACTACATCGAGCAGGGCCCCATCGCCGCCATTCGCGCCGTGCAGGCCATCACCGGTCAGGACAGCATCAACACGCTGGGCTTCTGCGTCGGCGGCACCATCCTGTCCACGGCGCTGGCGGTGCTGGCTGCACGCGGCGAGCAGCCGGCGCACAGCGTGACGCTGCTGACCACGCTGCTCGACTTCGAGAACACCGGCATCCTCGACATCTTCATCGACGAGGCCTCGGTCAAGCTGCGCGACATCACCATCGGCGCAGAGGCGCCCGGTGGCCCCGGCATGCTCAAGGGCAAGGAACTCGCCACCACCTTCAGCTTCCTGCGCCCCAACGACCTGGTCTGGAACTACGTCGTCGGCAACTACCTGAAGGGCGAAAGCCCGCCGCCCTTCGACCTGCTGTACTGGAACGGCGACAGCACCAACCTGCCCGGGCCCATGTACTGCTGGTACCTTCGCCACACCTACCTGACCAACGAGCTGAAGCAGCCCGGCAGGTTGACGGTGTGCGGCGAGAAGGTCGATCTCGGCGCCATCGAGGCGCCGTTCTTCGTCTACGGCTCGCGCGAGGACCACATCGTGCCCTGGGCCGCGGCCTACGCCTCGATGCCGCTCATCAGCGGCAAGAAGACCTTCGTGCTCGGCGCCAGCGGCCACATCGCCGGGGTCATCAACCCGCCGGCCAAGGGCAAGCGAAGCTACTGGACGAACGGCAAGCTGCCGGCCCAGGCCGACGACTGGTTCAAGGGCGCCGCCGAGCACCCCGGCAGCTGGTGGCCCACCTGGTCGGAGTGGCTCAAGCCGCATGGCGGCAAGCTGGTGAATGCACCCAAGGCGCCAGGCAGCGCGAAGTTCAAGGCCATCGAGCCGGCGCCGGGGCGTTACGTGAAGGTCAAGGTGTAGCTGGCCTGCAGCCGGTGCACCGCTGTCGGCGGCCAAGGGCAGGGCCCGCGCTTTCGGCACCCAGGCGGCCTGCTTCCCGCAGGTCAAACACAGGGCGAACCCGATTGACCGCAGCGCGGCGCCGGGTGACGCTCACGACATCGAGACAAGGAGCGAAGAATGAGCAAGAAGGTAGCCTATGTGACGGGCGGCATGGGTGGCATCGGCACCGCCATCTGCCAGCGCTTGGCCAAGGAAGGTTTCACCGTCATCGCCGGCTGCGGCCCCAGCCGCGACCACGTCAAGTGGCTGGCCGAGCAGAAGGCGCTGGGCTACGAGTTCTTCGCCTCGGTGGGCAATGTCGCCGACTGGGAGAGCACCGTCGAGGCTTTCACCAAGGCGCGTGAACAACACGGCGCCATCGACGTGCTGGTGAACAACGCCGGCATCACGCGCGACCGCATGTTCCTGAAGATGACGCCGGAAGACTGGCACGCGGTCATCGACACCAACCTCAACAGCATGTTCAACGTCACCAAGCAGGTGGTGCCGGGCATGGTGGAAAAGGGTTGGGGCCGCATCATCCAGATCAGCAGCGTCAACGGCGAGAAGGGCCAGGCCGGCCAGACCAACTACTCGGCCGCCAAGGCCGGCATGCACGGCTTTTCGATGGCGCTGGCGCAGGAATTGGCGTCCAAGGGCGTGACGGTGAACACCGTCAGCCCCGGTTACATCGGCACCGACATGGTCCGTGCCATCAAGCCCGAGGTGCTGGAAAAGATCGTTGCCACCATCCCGGTCAAGCGCCTGGGCCGGCCCGAGGAAATCGGCTCCATCTGCGCCTGGCTGGCGGGCGAGGATTCGGGCTTCACGACCGGCGCCGAGCTCAGCTGCAACGGCGGCCTGCACATGGGGTGAGCCCGGACGCGCGGCGCCGGAAGGCGCTGCGCGCCTGGCGAACGCCTGGTCGCGATTTCACGCGGACAGGCTGAGGACGTGCAGGTGTGCCTGCGCACACCTGCTCGCTGCGCCCTGGCGAACGCCGGGCCACGGTTTCACGCAGACAGGCCGATGCGGGTGGGCGGGCCGGATCTTCCTCAGCCCGCGTCCTGCCGCTGCAGTTCGGCCGCCAGCCCGTCGATGTAGGGGTCGACGATGCTCAGACCGGCCAACTGCCGGGCCAACTGCTCGACGTAGTCGCGGTTGCGGCCCATCACGCCTTCGGCGCGTGCGATCGTTCGCGCCGTCTCGTCCAGCGGCAGTTCGCCGACATGGTCGGGATGCTCGGGGTTGGAGACGAACACCAGCGCCGTGACCTCGCCCTGCGGCGTGGCCAGGGGCAGCAGGCGGGGCGTGTAGGCGCCGCGCAGCATCTCACGCCGCCAGAGGATCGCCGATTCGAGCTCGACGTGTTCGGCGGCGATGCGGAAGACCAGGCCCTCGCAGTCGCCGGGCCGTGCCTCGATCGACAGCATCAGCCCCGGGCAAGCCGGCGAGCCGCGGCCGATGTGCGTGCGGAAGGTGAAGCGGCGCTGGTGCCCCGGCAGCCGGGCGCGCCGCACTTCCTCGAACTGCACCGCCGGGTCCCACATCAGCGAGCCGTAGGCGTAGAGCCACAGGTCCTGCGCCGGGTCGCGCGCACCCAGCGTGGCGCGGCGTGAGGCCTCCACCTCGGCGTCGCCCAGGCGCCAGTCGGCCGGCCGGCCCAGCAGGCGCGCACGTTCGTCCCACATCGCCATCACGGCGGGCGTGACGCGCAGTGCGGACTGCTCGGGCGGCACGATGCAGTCGCGCAGGTCCGGCAGGTGGACGAAGGCCTCGGGCTTCACCCGGGGCCTTCGATGTAGTACTTGATCACCGACTTGGCAACGAATCCCACGAGCCCGAAGCCCAGCGCCAGCAGCAGGATGAAGGTGCCGAACTTGCCCGCCTTCGACTCACGCGCCAGCTGCAGGATGATGAAGACCATGTACAGCATGAACGCGCCGACCCCGAAGGTCAGCCCGAACTGCGCGATCTGCTCTTCCGTGTAGCCGAACATCAGCGTCCTTCGGGCCCTTCAGGCTGCACCAGGTCGCGGTAGGCATGCCAGCTGGCATGCGCCAGCCAGGGAACGACGACGATGAGGCCGACCATGAAGGTGGCCATGCCGATGAGCGTGAGCGTGAGCAGCAGCGTCGCCCACAGCGCCATCGCCAGCGGGCTGGCCAGTGCCGCACCGACGCTGGTGGTGACGGCGGTGAGCACACCCTGCGGCCGGTCGAGCAGCATCGGGATGGCGACCACGCTGCTGGCGAACATCGGGGCCGCCAGCACGCTGCCCAGCACGAGCCAGATCTCGAACAGGTAACCTTGGGGCGCCAGCACCACCACGTGCAGGAAGTCGTGCGGGCTGTTGACCGGCGCGGCAGCGAAGCGCGTGATGAGCGCGGCCGAGGTCAGCACCCAGCCGGTGCCGGCCAGCGCCAGCAGACCGCCGAAGACTACCAGCCGGTGGTCGCGCGGTTTCCAGGCCGCCAGCGCCGTGGCCAGGGTGCCGCGCTGGCCGAGTTCGATCGAACGGCTGACGGCATACAGCCCCGTGGCCACCAGCGGCGCCACGAGCAGGAAGCCGCTGAAGCTGCCGGCCAGCAGCCAGAAGCGGTCGCCTGCCAGAACCAGCAGCAGTGCGCCGAAAACCGCCGCAGCCAGGCCATGGGCCAGCCCCGGCAACGGGCTGCGCAGCAGGTCGACCCAGCCGCGTGCCAGCCACACCCAGGGGCGGCCGGGCGGCACGGCCTGGATGCGGAAGGGGCGTGCAGGCGCGGTGTCTTGGGGCGTGGGCATCGGCGTGTCTTGGCGGGCAGCGGGGAGTGTAGGCAGGCGGCCTGGCGCCGGGCTTGCGCCGGCTCAGGCGGCCAGGAGGCGCGCGGCGGTGGCGGCCAGCGTGGCGGGATCGGCGTCGGCCAGCGGCACCGGGGTGGCGGCGTTGAAATGCGTGAAGTTGCGCTGCATCGACTTTCCGTAGACCGGGTCGTAGTGCAGCGTCAGCAGATCCTGCACCACGCCGGCGACGCGGCCGGCGCGCGCCTCGGCCTGCCAGGCTTCCACCACCGCGGCGCCACGCAGTTCGCGCAGCGCGGTCAGGCGTTCGCAGAAACTCTCGATGTCGGCGACGAAGTGCGCGTAGTCGTGCAGCAGGAAGGCCACACGTGCCTGCAGCGGCATCTGCACCTGCAGGCAGGGCGCGGCGCGCAGCTGCTCGAGCAGGCGCTCGGGCACACGCAGGCGGCCGATGGTGCGGCTCTCGCCTTCGACGAACACCGGCCGCTCGGCGCTGAAGCCGCGCAGCGCCTGCCACAGCGCGGTCTCGAAGGCCTTCTGCGAAGGCTGCGGCTGCCCGGGCAGCGGGCCCAGCACGCTGCCGCGGTGGCAGGCCAGCGCCTCGAGGTCGAGCACCTGCGCGCCCTGGGCCGCCAGCGCCTGCAGCAGGTGGCTCTTGGCGCTGCCGGTGCGGCCGCACAGCACGCGCCAAGCCAGGCCCGCCGGCAGCGTCTCCAGTTCGGCCAGCACGGCGCGGCGGAACTCGCGGTAGCCGCCTTCGAGCACGTGGACCTGGAAACCGATCTCGCCCAGCACCAGCGCCAACGAGCCCGAGCGCTGGCCACCACGCCAGCAGTAGACCAGCGGCTTCCACGCGCGGGGCAGCGCCGCGGCGTGGGTCTCGACGTGGCGTGCGATATTGCGCGCCACCATCACGGCCCCGCACTTGCGTGCGTCGAAGGCCGAGACCTGCTTGTACTGGGTGCCGATCTGTGCACGCTGTACGTCGTCGAGCACCGGCCAGTTCACGGCACCGGGCAGGTGGTCTTCGGCGTACTCGCTCTCGCTGCGCGCGTCGATGACGGCGTCGAAGCTGCCGAGGTGGCGAACAGCGTCGGTGGCGGTGGTGCGGCGCAGGCTCATGACCGCAGCCCCGCCGGCGCTTGGGCCGTCACGGCGCCGCCGCGCTCACCGCGTCGAGCAGCTCGCTCTCGATGCGCAGCTGCGCCTTGCTCTTCTGCAGCTCGGGGCCGTCGACGAGGAAGGTGTCTTCCACACGTTCGCCCAGCGTCGTCACCTTGGCGAGCTGCAGGTTGACGTGGTTGCGGCCGAGCACACGCGCGATGGCGTAGAGCAGGCCCGAGCGGTCGCTGGCCGTCACGGTGAGCAGCCAGCGCTGCGCGCGTTCGTCGGGCGCCAGCGAGACGCGCGGCGTGACCGGGAAACTGCGCACGCGACGCGAGACGCGGCCGCTGCGCGGCTCGGGCAGCGGGCCCTCGCTGGCCAGCGCCAGAGCCGCCTGCGTTTCCACCAGCGAGATCAGGTCGCGGTACTTCAGCTCGGCGTCGGCGCCGCCGGCCATGTCGGGCCAGTGGTTGGTGGCCACGACCTGGAAGGTGTCGAGCGCGTAGCCGGAGCGCGTGGTGTGGATCTTGGCGTCGAGGATGCTGAAGCCGGCGCTGTCGAAATAGCCGCAGATGCGCGCGAAGAGGTCGCGCCGGTCGGGTGAGTAGACCAGCACCTGCAGCCCGTCGCCCACCGAACTGGCGCGGGCGCGCACGATGGGCAGCTTGGTCTGGACATGGCGCCACAGCGTGCGCGCGTGCCAGGCGATGTCGGCCGCGTCGTGGCGCGCGAAGTAACTCACCTCCAGCGTCTGCCACAGCGGCACCTCGGTGCCGGGCAGCGCCGAGTGCAGCGCCAGGTTCTGCTGCGCCTCGAGCTTGCGCGCCTCGATCTCGGCGTCGCCGTTGGGCTGCGCGCCACCCAGGGCGCGCAGCGTCCAGCGGTACAGGTCTTCGAGCAGCTTGCCCTTCCAGGCGTTCCACACCCGCGGGCTGGTGCCGCGGATGTCGGCCACCGTCAGCAGGTACAGCGCCGTCAGCCGCCGCGGTGTGCCCACCAGGCGCGCGAAGTTCGCGATGACCTCGGCGTCTGACAGGTCCTCCTTCTGCGTCACGCGGCTCATCGTCAGGTGGTGGCGCACCAGGAACTCGACGAGCTGCGTGTCCTCGCGCGAGATGCCGTGGGCGCGGCAGAAGCGCCGCGCCTCGACGGCACCGAGGTCGGAGTGGTCGCCGCCGCGGCCCTTGGCGATGTCGTGGAAGAGCGCGGCCACATAGAGCAGCCAGGGCGGGTCCCATTGCGCCGCGAGCTGGCTGCAGAAGGGGTACTCGTGCGCGTGCTCTGGAATGAAGAAGCGGCGCACGTTGCGCACCACCATCAGGATGTGCTGGTCGACGGTGTAGACGTGGAACAGGTCGTGCTGCATGCGCCCGACGATGCGCCTGAACACCCACAGGTAGCGCCCCAGCACGCTGGTCTGGTTCAGCAGCCGCAGCGCGTGCGTCAGGCCCTGGGGCTGACGCAGGATGTCCATGAACAGCTCGCGGTTGATGGGGTCGTGGCGGAAGGGCGCGCCCATCACCTTGCGCGCGTTGTAGAGGGCACGCAGTGTGCGGGCGCTCAGGCCCTGCAGGCCCGGCGTCTGCTGGAAGACGAGGAAGGTCTCGAGGATGGCGTGCGGGTTCTCAAGGTAGAGGTCGTCGCTGGCCACTTCCAGCATGCCGGCGCGGTCGAAGAAGCGCGCGGTGATGGGGCGCATCGGTGCGTCGGCCGAACCGTTGATGCGCTCCTCGATGTTGAGCATCAGGATCTGGTTGAGCTGCGTCACCGCCTTGGCCGCCCAGTAGTAGTGCCGCATCAGCACTTCCGAGCTGCGCTGTTCCTTCGTCGCCTTGTAGCCGAAGCTCTCGGCGGTGGCGGTCTGCAGGTCGAACACCAGGCGGTCCTCGCGCCGGCCGGCCACCGTATGCAGCCGCGCGCGGATGAGCTTGAGGGTGCCTTCGTGGCGCAGCAGCTGGCGTGCCTCGAAGGGCGTGATCAGGCCCTTGGCTGCCAGCTCGCCCCAGGCGCGGCCCAGCCCGGCGGCGCGTGCCACCCAGATGACGACCTGAAGGTCGCGCAGGCCGCCCGGGCTTTCCTTGCAGTTCGGTTCCAGCGCGTAGGGCGTGCCTTCGTACTTGACGTGGCGCTGCTGCATTTCCAGCGTCTTGGCGCGCAGGAAGGCGCGCGGGTCCATCGCCGTCGCGTGGGCCTTGACGAAGCGGTTGAAGAGACGCCGCGCGCCGCAGAGGTGGCGCGCCTCGAGCAGCGCCGTCTGCACCGTGACATCGCGTGCCGACTCGGCCAGGCACTCGGTAATGGTGCGCACCGAAGAGCCGATCTCCAGCCCCACGTCCCAGCAGTTGGTGACGAAGCGGCCCACGGCGGCGGCCGTGGCCTCGTCGAGCGTGCCCGCGCCGGACGCCGGCAGCAGCACGAGCACGTCGACATCGGAGTGCGGGAAGAGTTCACCGCGGCCGTAACCACCCACGGCCAGCAGCGCGGCATCGGCGGGCATGCCGGCGTCGGCCCACAGCGTGGCCAGCGTGGCGTCGACATGGCGCGCCAGCGCCTTCACCAGCCTTGTGGCGGCGGGTGCGGTGGCGCGTGCGCTGCGGAAGTGCGCCAGCAGCTCGGCCTTGCCGTCGCGGAACTGCACGCGCACGGCCGCCACGCCGCCGACACCAGGGTCGGCGACGGGGCCGACGACGGTGGCCGCGGGGGGCATGGGTTCAGGACGTCGCCAGCACCGGCGGCGACAGGCATTGCGCCGCAGCGCCGCCATAACCCGCGGGGGCGAAGGCTGGCGGCGGCGGGCTGCCGGCGCTGACCGTCAACACTTCGTAGCCGGTGTCGGTGACGAGCACGGTGTGCTCCCACTGCGCCGACAGCGAACGGTCGCGCGTGACGATGGTCCAGCCGTCGTAGGGGCGGTTGCCGCGGCGGTCTTCCTTGATGTCGCGCTTGCCGGCGTTGATCATGGGCTCGATGGTGAAGATCATGCCCGGGACGAGTTCCTCGAGCGTGTGCGGTCGGCCGTAGTGCAGCACCTGCGGTTCTTCGTGGAACCGTGCGCCGACGCCGTGGCCGCAGAACTCGCGCACGACGGAAAAACCGGCGCCTTCGGCGAAGGTCTGGATGGCATGGCCGATGTCGCCCAGGCGTGCCCCGGGCTTGACCTTGACGATGCCCTTCCACATGGCGTCGAAGGTGATCTGGCACAGGCGCTTGGCGGCGATGCTGGCCTCGCCGACGATGTACATGCGGCTGTTGTCGCCGTGCCAGCCGTCCTTGATGACGGTGACGTCGATGTTGACGATGTCACCGTTCTTCAGCGGCCGCTCGTCGGGGATGCCGTGGCAGACCACGTCGTTCAGCGACGAGCACAGCGATGCCGGGTAGGCCGGGTAACCCGGCGGCTGGTAACCCAGCGTGGCCGGGATGCCGCCCTGCACCTGCACCATGAGGTCGTGCGCCAGGCGGTCGAGTTCGAGCGTCGTGACGCCGGCACGCACGTGGGGCGCGAGCATGTCCAGCACTTCGCTGGCCAGCCTGCCGGCCTGGCGCATGCCTTCGATCTCGGCGGCGGTCTTGATGGGAATAGCCATCGGGCGATTATCCCACCGGCCCCTAAAATCGTCGGCTTCCCCCTCTCCCTCCGGAAAACGCCCGGGACCGCATGAGCGCCACGCCCCTCCATCTTGTGCACTTCGAGGGCGGCGACGCGCTCTCGGCCTTCCGCGCCCAGGCCCTGCTGGCCCAGCTGCTCGCGGCCGTGCCGCGCGTCACGGCGGTGGTGGCGCGCCACGTGCACTGGGCGGCCTTCGACAGCGCGCCGGGCCGGGCCGAGATCGACCGGCTGCAGGCGCTGCTGCGCTACGGCGATGACTACGCCGGGCCGCACGGTGGCGAACTGGTGGTGGTGATGCCGCGTCTGGGCACGGTGTCGCCCTGGGCCAGCAAGGCCGGCGACATCGCGCGGAACTGCGGCATCGGCGCCGCTGGCGCCGAGGGCGGGCTCGCGCTGCACCGCGTCGAACGTGTCACCGAGTTTCGCCTGACGCTGAAGAGCCCGCTCTTGGGCAGTGCGAAGTCGCTGTCGGCCGACGAGCGCTCTGCAGTCGCCGCGTTGCTTCACGACCGCATGACCGAGAGCGTCGCCTTCGATCGCGAGGCCGCGGCCCACCTCTTCGACGTCCAGCCCGCTCTGCCGCTGGTGCACGTCGACGTGCTGGGCGCAGGGCGTTCGGCGCTGGTCACCGCGAACACCGACTTCGGCCTGGCGCTGTCCGACGACGAGATCGACTACCTCGTGGCCGCATTCCGCAGGCTGGGCCGCAACCCCAGCGACGTCGAGCTGATGATGTTCGCGCAGGCCAACAGCGAACACTGCCGGCACAAGATCTTCAACGCCCGCTTCACCATCGACGGCATCGAACAGCCGCACTCGATGTTCGGCATGATCCGCCATACCGAGAAGACTTCGCCGCAGCACACCGTCGTCGCGTACGACGACAACGCCGCGGTGATGGAGGGCGGCCCGGTGCGGCGCTGGCTGCCGCAGGGTTTCACCAACGCGCCGGCGTACGGGCCACGCGACGAAGTCGCCCACGTGCTGATGAAGGTGGAGACGCACAACCACCCCACGGCCATCAGCCCCTTCCCCGGCGCCAGCACGGGCGCGGGTGGCGAGATCCGCGACGAGGGCGCGACAGGCCGCGGCGCCCAACCCAAGGCGGGCGTCACCGGTTTCAGCGTCGGCAACCTGCACCTGCCGGGCACCGACGAACCCTGGGAACGTCGGCCGGTCGGCAAACCCGGCCACATCGCCAGCGCCTTGCAGATCATGACCGAGGGCCCGCTGGGGGGCGCGGCCTTCAACAACGAGTTCGGCAGGCCGAACCTCGGCGGCTACTTCCGGGTCTTCGAGATGCCGGTGGCCGGCGTGCAGCGCGGCTACCACAAGCCCATCATGATCGCCGGCGGACTGGGTGCCATCAGCGCCGGCCAGGTGAAGAAGCTGCCCTTCGGCCCCGGCACGTTGCTCGTGCAGTTGGGCGGGCCGGGCATGCGCATCGGCATGGGCGGCGGTGCGGCCAGCTCGATGGCCGCCGGCACCAACACCGCGGCGCTCGACTTCGACAGCGTGCAACGTGGCAACCCCGAGATCCAGCGCCGCGCGCAGGAGGTCATCAACCACTGCTGGGCCCTGGGTGACATGAACCCGGTGCTGGCCATCCACGACGTCGGCGCCGGCGGCATCAGCAACGCCTTCCCCGAACTGGTGGACGGTGCCGGGCAGGGCGCCACCTTCGACCTGCGCCGGGTGCCGCTGGAAGAGACCGGGCTGGCACCGAAGGAGGCCTGGTGCAACGAGAGCCAGGAACGCTACGTGCTGGCGATCGACCCCGACCTGATGCCGATCTTCAAGCAGATGGCCGCGCGTGAACGCTGCCCCTGCGCCGTCGTCGGCGTGGCCACCGCCGACCGCGAACTGGTGCTGGAAGACGGCCCCGGCGGCGAACGTGTCATTCACATGCCGATGAACGTGCTGCTGGGCAAGCCGCCCAAGGTGCACCGCGACGTGCAGCGCGTGGCGCGCAGCGAGGCGCCGCTGGACCTCACCGGCGTCAGGCTCGAGCAGGTGGCGTTGGACGTGCTGCGCCACCCCACGGTGGCGAGCAAACGTTTCCTCGTCACCATCGGCGACCGCAGCGTCGGTGGCCTGAACCACCGCGACCCGATGGTTGGCCCCTGGCAGGTGCCGGTGGCCGACTGCGCGGTGACGCTGGCCGACTTCGAAGGCTTCCGCGGCGAGGCCATGGCCATGGGCGAACGCACGCCGCTGGCCGCACTCGATGCACCCGCCTCGGGCCGCATGGCCGTCGGCGAAGCCATCACCAACCTGCTGGCCGCGCCCATCGAGCTGTCACGCGTCAAGCTCAGTGCCAACTGGATGGCGGCCTGTGGCGAGCCGGGCGAAGACGCCGCGCTCTACGACACCGTGCGCGCCGTGGGCCTGGAACTGTGCCCCGCTCTAGGCATCGGCATACCGGTGGGCAAGGACTCGCTGTCGATGAAAACACGCTGGGTCGACGGCGGCGTGACGAAGCAGGTCACCGCGCCGGTGTCGCTGATCGTCACCGCCTTCGCCACGCTGGACGACGTGCGTGGCACGCTGACGCCGCAGCTCAAGGCCATAGAAGCCGCGCCGGGGGGGGCCGCGTGCGGCGCCACGACGCTGATCCTCGTCGACCTGGGGCAGGGCCGGATGCGCATGGGCGGCAGCATGCTGGCGCAGGTGCTGGGCCAGTTCGGCCATGAAGTGCCCGACCTCGACGAACCCGCCCTGCTGAAGGGGCTGGTGGCCGCCGTCAACGCCCTTCGTGCGCAGGGCCGGCTGCTGGCCTACCACGACCGCAGCGACGGCGGACTGTGGGCCGCGGTCTGCGAGATGGCCTTCGCAGGCAAGCTGGGCGTGAGCCTGAACGTCGACATCCTCGTCACCGAAGGCGACGGCATCCAAGACAGCCGCGCCGAGTACGGCGACTCGAAGAACTGGGCCGCCCAGGTGAGCGAGCGGCGCAACGAACTGACGCTGAAGGCGCTGTTCAACGAGGAACTCGGCGCCGTGCTGCAGGTGCCCACCGCCGTGCGCAACGAGGTCATGGCGACGCTGCGCGAGCATGGCCTGAGCCGCCACGCACACTTCGTCGGCAAGCCCAACGACGCCGGAGTCGTCGAGATCTGGCGCGACGCCAAGTGCCAGTACCGCGCGCCGCTGCAGGCCCTGCACCAGCAGTGGGACGAGGTCAGCTGGCGCATCGCTCGGCAACGCGACAACCCGGCCTGTGCCGACAGCGAACACGCCGCCGCTGGCGCCGCCGACGACCCGGGCCTGCACCTGCACCCGACGTTCGACCCGCTGGCCGCGCCGGCCGTGCACACCACGCGGCCGAAGATGGCCATCCTGCGCGAGCAGGGCGTGAACTCGCAGGTCGAGATGAGCCGCGTGATGCATGCGGCGGGTTTCGACACCTTCGACGTGCACATGAGCGACCTGCAGGCCGGCCGCGCGAGGCTGGCCGACTATCAAGCGCTGGTGGCCTGCGGTGGCTTCAGCTATGGCGACACTTTGGGCGCCGGCGAAGGCTGGGCGCGCAGCATCCTCTTCAACCCGTTGCTGGCCGAGCAGTTCGCGGCCTTCTTCGACCGTCCCGACACCCTCGCCCTGGGCGTGTGCAACGGTTGCCAGATGATGGCTGCGCTGGCCGCCATGATCCCCGGCGCACAGGCCTGGCCCAGGTTCACGCGCAACCGCAGCGAGCAGTTCGAGGCCCGGCTGTCGCTGGTAGAGGTGCTGCAAAGCCCGAGCCTCTTCTTCACCGGCATGGCCGGCAGCCGGCTGCCGATCGCGGTGGCCCACGGCGAGGGCTACGCCGATTTCAGCCAGCGTGGTGACGCGGGCGCCGTGCAACGTGCGATGCGTTTCGTCGACCACCATGGCCAGCCGACCGAGGCCTACCCTGTCAACCCCAACGGCAGCCCCGAGGGCCTGACGGCGGTGACCACGCCCGACGGCCGCTTCACGGTGCTGATGCCGCACCCCGAGCGGGTGTTCCGCAACGTGCAGCTGAGTTGGAGCGGCGGCGATGTGTCGGCGCCCAGCCCGTGGATGCGCATGTTCCACAACGCCCGGGCAGCGCTGCGCTGACATGGGCATGAGGTCGGCTTGCGGCCCGTTGCGGACGTTGGCATGCGGCTGCTTTGGCGCGTTGACTGAGGTGGCGGCAAAGGGCTGTCCGGGCGGGGCACGGCGGGCGACTGAAGCGGCCTTCGCTGCGCTCAGGCTGCCCTGCGGTGCTCGGGTCCATGGCCCGGCG
>JAURZK010000112.1 GCA_030653505.1 Rubrivivax sp. | reverse complement strand
AACGCCGGTGCGCAGACCAGCTTCATCCCGATGCTGACCCTGGGCATCCCGCCCAACGCGGTGATGGCGCTGATGGTCGGTGCGATGACCATCAAGGGCATACAGCCCGGCCCGCAGGTGATGACCAGCAACCCCGAACTCTTCTGGGGCCTGATCGCCAGCATGTGGGTGGGCAACCTGATGCTGATCGTCCTGAACCTGCCGCTCATCGGCATCTGGATCAAGCTGCTGACGGTGCCGTACCGCTTCCTCTACCCAGCCATCCTGAGCTTCTGCTGCATCGGCCTGTACACGCTGAACAACAACAACTTCGACGTCTTCATGGCCGCGGCCTTCGGCATCGTGGGCATCGTGTTCTACAAGCTGGGCTGCGAGCCTGCGCCCTTGCTGCTGGGTTTCATCCTCGGGCCGATGATGGAAGAGAACCTGCGCCGCGCGCTGCTGCTGAGCCGCGGCGACTGGATGACCTTCGCCACGCGGCCGCTGTCGGCCGGGCTGCTGCTCGCCGCGCTGCTGATGGTGGTCATCGTCATGCTGCCGTCAATCAAGAACAAGCGCCAGGAGGCGTTCCAGGACGCCGACTAGACGCCAGCCCAGCTGAGCCGTCCGGGGCCCCGCTTTCGGGGCCCTTTCCGTTTCTGCGCTAGCCTCCTCGCATGGCCCTGCCCACCGCACTCGCACCCCTGCAAGGCCCCGTATTCCGCGGCCTGTGGTTCGCCTGGCTGGCGGCGAACATGACGATGTGGATGAACGACGTGGCGGCCGCCTGGCTGATGACCACGCTGACCACCAGCCCGGTGATGGTCGCGCTGGTGCAGACGGCGTCGACGCTGCCCGTCTTCCTGCTCGGCCTGCCCAGCGGCGCGCTGGCCGACATCCTCGACCGCCGCCGCTACTTCGCCGCCACGCAGCTGTGGGTCAGCGTCAACGCGCTGGTGCTGGCGCTGCTGTCGCTGGCCGGCCTGCTGACGGCGCCGCTGTTGCTGCTGCTGACCTTCACCAACGGCATCGGCCTGGCCTTGCGCTGGCCGGTGTTCGCGGCCATCGTGCCGGGCATCGTCACGCGCGCCGAGATGCCGGCTGCGCTGGCACTCAACGGCATCGCGATGAACCTGTCGCGTGTCGTCGCGCCGGCCCTGGCCGGCGCACTGCTGGCGGCCGTCAGCCCGGCGGCGGTGTTTGTGATGAACACGCTGCTGGCCGGCGTGGCCTTCGTGCTCATCCTGCGCTGGAAGAGCGAGCCACGCGCCAGCACGCTGCCCGGTGAACGTTTCCTGGGCGCGATGCGCGTGGGCATCAACTACACGCGGCGCAGCGGGCGGCTGAAGATCATCATGCTGCGCGTCTTCCTTTTCTTCCTGCAGGCCACCGGGTTGATGGCGCTGCTGCCGCTGGTGGCGCGCGGCCTGCACGGCGGTGGTGCGGGCACCTTCACGGTGATGCTGTCGTGCGTGGGCGTGGGCGCCATCGCCGCGGCGCTGTACTTCCCGCGGCTGCGTGAACGTTTCGACCGCGACCAGTTCGTGCGCTTCGGCAGCATCGCGCATGCGGTGCTTTCCTGCCTGATCGTGCTCGTGCCCGAGCTCTGGGTGACGCTGCCGGCGATGGTGATGGTGGGCATGTGCTGGATCAGCGTGGCGAACTCGCTCACCGTGTCGGCGCAGATGGCGATGCCGAACTGGGTGCGCGCGCGCGGCATGTCGATCTACCAGATGGCGCTGATGGGCGGCTCGGCCGCCGGCTCGCTGGTCTGGGGCCAGGTGGCCGAAGTGGCGGGTGTGCGCGACGCCGTGCTGGCTGCCGCCGCCTTCGGCCTGGTGGTGCTGCTGGCGACGCGGCGGCTGACGGTGGAAGGGGGTGTCGAGATCGACTTCACGCCCGCCAGCGTGCGCGGCGCGCCCGAGCCCGCCTTCCCGGTCGCGGCCGACGAGGGCCCGGTGATGGTGACGGTGGAGTACCAGATCGACACCGCCCGTGCCGCCGAGTTCGCCGACGTCATGCAGCGCACGCGCCTCGCCCGGCTGCGTCAGGGGGCCTTGAGCTGGGGCCTGTTTCGCGACGTCGCCGTGCCCGGGCGTTACGTCGAGTACTTCGTCGACGAGAACTGGGTCGAGCACCAGCGCCGGCTGGAACGCTTCACCGCCTTCGACGCCGAGCTGCGCGGCAGGCGTCTGGCTTTTCACGTCGGGCCCGAGCCACCGGTGCTGCGGCGCTACGTGGGCGACGCCAGCGTGCCGCCGGCCGGGCCGCCGTTCTAGACCCGGCGGCGCACGCAGCCGCGAACGCGCGGCGATACTCTTGCCACGCCCGCGGGCAACGGCATCCTTCCTTCACCAACCCTTTGCATCCCACCACCATGACCCACGCCTTCGACTGGAGCGCCGGCTACGCCAGCCAGCGTTCGCCCGTGTTCGCCCGCAACATCGTCTCCACCTCACACCCGCTGGCCGCGCAGGCCGGGCTGCGCATGCTGCACAAAGGCGGCAACGCCGTCGACGCCGCCGTCGCCACCGCCGCGGTGATGACCATCGTCGAGCCCTGCAGCAACGGGCTGGGGTCGGACGCCTTCTGCATCCTCTGGGATGGCCAGGAACTGCACGGCCTGAACGCCAGCGGCTGCGCACCGGCGGCCTGGACGCCCGAGTACTTCAAGGGCAAGTACGGTGCCGAAGTGAAGACGCCGCCCAAGCGCGGCTGGGACAGCGTCACCGTGCCCGGCGCCGTCTCGGCCTGGATGGCGCTGAGCACGCGTTTCGGCAAGCTGCCCTTCGCCGACCTGCTGGCGCCCGCCATCGAGATCGCCGAGCGCGGCTACAACGTGCCCGTCGTCGTGCAGGGCAAGTGGCGCAATGCCGCGTCGCTGCCCGAGATCACCGGCCAGGCGGGCTTCGCCGAGGCCTTCCTGCCCCAGGGCCGCGAGCCGCACATCGGCGAACTCTTCCAGTTCAAGGCGGCCGCACGCACGCTGAAGCTCATCGCCGACAGCAAGGGCGAGGCCTTCTACCGCGGCGAGGTGGCCGAAGCCGCCGCCGCCCATGCCAAGGCCCACGGCGGCGCGATGACCGCGGCCGACTTCGCCGCCTACCGGCCCGAGTGGGTGACGCCGATCGCCCGCGACTACCGCGGCTACACGATGCACGAGATCCCACCGAACGGGCAGGGCATCGCGGCGCTGATCGCCCTGGGCATCCTCGAGAAGTTCGACATGTCCGCGCTGCCGGTGGACGGCGTGGCCAGCCAGCACCTGCAGATCGAGGCCATGAAGCTGGCCTTCGCCGATGCTTACGCCTACGTCGCCGAGCCCAAGGCCATGCGCCTGACGCCGGCGCAGATGCTCGACGACAACTACCTCGCCAGCCGCGCCAAGCTGATCGACCCGAACAAGGCGCAGAGCTACGGCCCCGGCCACGGCCCCACCGGTGGCACCATCTACCTGACGGCGGCCGACGAGAGCGGCATGATGGTCAGCTTCATCCAGAGCAACTACATGGGCTTCGGATCGGGCATCGTGGTGCCGGGTTACGGCCTGAGCCTGCAGAACCGCGGCCACGGCTTCACGCTCAACCCGGGCAGCGACAATCTCGTGGGCCCAGGCAAGCGCCCCTTCCACACCATCATCCCGGCTTTCCTCACGAAGCAGGGCAGGCCGGTGATGAGCTTCGGCATCATGGGCGGCGACATGCAGCCGCAAGCGCATATGCAAACGCTCGTGCGCATGCTCGACTACCGGCAGAACCCGCAGGCCGCCTGCGATGCGCCGCGCTGGCGCTATTTCGGCGGCGTCGTCAACGCAGAGCAGGGTTTCGACGCCGCGACCGCCGACGGCCTGCGCCGCCTGGGCCACCAGATCGCGCCCTTCACCGACAGCTACCAGGACTACGGCGCCGGCCAGTTCATCTGGCGCCTGGACGAAGGCGACGGCGACCCGTCGGTGACCGGCTATGCCGCCGCCAGCGACCCGCGCCGCGACGGGCAGGCGGCGGGTTACTGAAGCTGCATCCGACGCCGGGCACCGGTGCTGCATCGATGACGCTGGACGAACTGCGCCCCGGCTGGCGCACCGACTTCATCCTGCACCGCGAGGGCGCGATCGTTCACGAACGCGCCGACTGCATCGTCGTGCGCACGCCCGGCAACCCCGGCTTCTACTGGGGCAACTTCCTGCTGCTGCCGGCGCCGCCGCGCGACGACGCACTGGCGTACTGGATGGCGCGCTTCGACGAGGAGATCACCGACCTGCAGCCGGCGTCAGGCCACGTCGCGCTGGGCGTCAACGGGCCGCCCTCGACCGCAGACCTGCCATCCTGGACAGCGGCCGGCTTCGAACTCATCGAGACCGCGGTCATCGAGCAAGGGCCCCGCGAACTGCGCACGCCCGCACGCGAGCCGCGCGGCGAGGTGCACGTGCGGCCGCTGGACCTGGCACGCGAGATGGACGCCGTCATCGCGCAGCAACTCGCCGACCCGCACGGCTTCGAGCCCGCCGGCTACGAACGCCACCGCCGCGCCCAGATGAAGCGCTACGCAGCGATGGCCGAACGCGGCGTGGCGCTGTGGTTCGGCGCCTGGTGCGACGGGGTGCTGGCGGCCGACTGCGGGCTGATGCGCGACGGCACGGCGCCCGGCGCCACGGGCCGCTTCCAGCATGTCTCCACGCACCCCGACTTCCGCCGCCGCGGCCTGTGCAGCGCGCTGGTGCACGAAGTGACGCACTTCGGCTTCGAACACTGGCAGCTGGCACGCGTGGTGATGTGCGCCGACCCCGAAGACGTGGCCATCGGCATCTACGAGAGCCTGGGCTACCGTCGCATCGACCGCGAGTGGGCGCTGCAGCTGCGTGCACCGCAGGACCGCCCCGGTGGCGACGAATGACGTTTCAACAACACGAGGAGACTTGAAGATGGATCTCGGCATTGCGGGCAAGTGGGCCCTGGTGTGTGCGGCCAGCAAGGGCCTGGGCAAGGGCTGTGCAGCGGCGCTGGTGCGAGAAGGTGTCAACGTCGTGATCACTGCACGCGGCGAGGCTGCCCTGCAGGCGACGGCGGCAGAACTGCGCGCGCTGAACCCGGCCGTGCAGGTGCTTGCGGTGGCTGGCGACATCACCACGCCCGCCGGCCGCGCCGCGGCGCTGGCGGCCTGCCCGCAGGTCGACATCCTGGTCAACAACGCCGGCGGCCCGCCGCCCGGTGACTTCCGAGACTGGGACCGCGAGGCCTGGATCAAGGCCATCGACGCCAACATGCTGACGCCCATCGAACTGATCAAGGCCGTGGCCGACGGCATGGCCGAACGCGGCTTCGGCCGCATCGTCAACATCACCTCGGGCGCGGTGAAGGCGCCCATCGACATCCTGGGCCTGAGCAACGGCGCACGCTCGGGGCTGACGGGCTTCGTCGCCGGGCTGGCGCGGCAGGCCAAGCTGGCGTCGCGCAACGTCACCATCAACAACCTGCTGCCCGGCGCCTACGACACCGACCGCCTCAAGGCCACGCTGTCGGGTGCCGCGGCAAAGACCGGCCAGCCGCTGGAAGCCGTGGCCGAGGCGCGTCGGCAGCAGTCGCCGGCGCGACGCTTCGGCAGCGCCGAAGAGTTCGGCGCCTACTGCGCATTCCTGTGCAGCGTGCATGCCGGTTTTGTCGTCGGGCAGAACCTGCTGACGGACGGTGGTGCCTACCCGGGGACCTTCTAGAGACGGCTGAGCCGCGAGACGGAGCGGGTGGCTGGAGCCGGCCCATTGCGGACGTTGGCATGCGGCTGCTTTGGCGCGTTGACTGAGGTGGCGGCAAAGGGCTGTCCGGGCGGGGCACGGCGGGCGACTGAAGCGGCCTTCGCTGCGCTCAGGCTGCCCTGCGGTGCTCGGGTCCATGGCCCGGCG
>JAURZK010000105.1 GCA_030653505.1 Rubrivivax sp. | reverse complement strand
CGCGGTGACATGGCCAGCGCCAGCTTCAGCCTCTTTCACTACCAGGGCGACAAGCTGATCGCCATCGACAACGTGAACAACCCCAAGGAGCACCTGCTGGTGCGCAAGCTCATGGATGCGGGGGTGTCGCCGACGCCGCAGCAGGCGGGGGATGCGGGGTTTGATTTGAACGGGCTGGTGCCGAAGTAAGACGGACCAGGTGCACGGGCAAGGGGATGGCCATCGCCCCCATACCTTGCTATGCAGACTCCTGCACATCACCACCCAGATCCTCTGCGATAAGTTTGAACTGCGCCAGCGCCGCCTGCAGGTCTTCCACGATCTCCTGCGCAATCACCTCGGGCGGCGGCAGGTTGTCGCTGTCAGCTAACGACTCGTCCTTGAGCCAGAAGATGTCCAGGCTGGCCTTGTCGCGCGCCACCAGTTCGTCGTAGCTGTAGGAGCGCCAGCGCCCCTCTGGGTTCTCGGCACTCCAGGTCGGCTTGCGCTTCTGGCGCTGGCCCACGTTGTAGCGATCAACAAACTCGTCCAGGTCGGCCCGCTGCAGAGGGTTGGTCTTGAGCGTGTAGTGCTTGTTGGTCCGCAGGTCGTAGATCCAGAGTTGTTTGGTCCACGGCGTTTCGCTGGCCGGCTTCTTGTCAAAGAACAGCACATTGGCCTTCACACCCTGGGCGTAGAACAGGCCCGTGGGCAGACGCAACAGCGTGTGCAGGTCGCACTCGTGCAGCAGCTTGCGGCGGATGGTCTCGCCCGCCCCGCCTTCGAACAGCACGTTGTCCGGCAGAACCACCGCCGCGCGGCCATTCGTGGCCAGCAGGGTCTTGATGTGCTGAACGAAGTTGAGCTGCTTGTTGGACGTGGTGGCCCAGAAGTCGTCACGCTCGATGGTGTCTTTCTCTGTACTGGTGCGGCCGTCTTCGCCCACGATCACCGTGCTGCTCTTCTTGCCAAACGGCGGGTGGCCAGCACCACCTCGTAGCGCTCACCGGGATCAGAACCCAAA
>JAURZK010000102.1 GCA_030653505.1 Rubrivivax sp. | reverse complement strand
TGCCGGTTGATGGACTACGGCAAGTTCAAGTACCAGGAACAGAAGAAGGCCGCCGAGGCGAAGAGCAAGCAGAAGGTCATCGAGATCAAGGAAGTCAAGTTCCGTCCGGGCACCGACGACGGCGACTACGCGATCAAGATGCGCAACCTGCGGCGCTTCATTGCCGAAGACGGCGACAAGGGCAAGGTCACGCTGCGCTATCGCGGGCGCGAGATCACCCACCAGGACATCGGCATGCGCATGCTGGAGCGCATTCGCGACGAACTGGCCGACGTGGCCATCGTCGAGAACATGCCCAAGCTGGAAGGGCGCCAGATGATCATGGTGCTGGCACCGAAGCGGAAGTGAACGGAATTTGAAGGATGTCGCGGCCGCGTCGGGTAACCAACGGGGCGGCGAACAGAAGCGACTGCAGGCCCGACAAGTGCACCGGACGACCCGGGGCCGCCTGCAGCAGCAAACGAAGAAGGAGCAGTCATGCCCAAGATGAAAACCAAGAGCGGCGCCAAGAAGCGGTTCCGCGTGCGTCCGGGGGGTACCGTCAAGCGCGGTCAGGCGTTCAAGCGCCACATCCTCACGAAGAAGAGCACCAGCCGCAAGCGCGACCTGCGCGGCCCGGCCAACGTGCACGAGTCCGACATGGGTGGCATCGCCAAGATGCTGCCGATGGCTGGCCTGTAAAGCCCACTTCAACGCACAAGGAACCAGACCATGCCTCGCGTCAAACGTGGTGTAACCGCACACGCCCGCCACAAGAAGATCCTGAAGCTCGCCAAGGGCTTCCGCGGCCGCCGCAAGAACGTCTTCCGCATCGCCAAGCAGGCGGTGATGAAGGCCGGCCAGTACGCCTACCGTGACCGCCGCACCCGCAAGCGGGTGTTCCGTCAGCTCTGGATCGCGCGCATCAACGCCGCGAGCCGGGGCCTGGGCATCACCTACAGCAAGTTCATGGCCGGCCTGAAGAAGGCCAACATCGACATCGACCGCAAGGTGCTGTCGGACATGGCCATCCACGACCCGGCTGCCTTCAGCAGCATCGTCGACAAGGTGAAGGCTCAGCTGGCTTGACTTCCGGCTGACGGCGCCCGGCGCCGGCGGTTCGTCAAGCACCCGAAGGCCGTCACCTCGTGGCGGCCTTTTTTTGTCCCTCTCCTTCCCCATGAACGATCTCGACACCCTGGTGCAAACGGCCCGAGCCGACTTCGCCGCCGCCCGCCAGGGCGCGGCGCTGGAAGACGCGAAGGCGCGCTTCCTGGGCAAGAGCGGCCGCATCACCGAGCTGCTGAAGGGCCTCGGCATGCTGTCGCCCGAGCAGAAGAAGGCCCGCGGCGCCGAGATCAACCAGGCCAAGGCGGCCATCGAAGCGGCACTCCAGGCGCGTCGCGTACAACTCGCCGAAGCCGACCTCGATGCACAGCTGCAGGCCGAGGCGCTGGACGTCACGCTGCCCGGCCGTGGCCGCGGCGTGGGTGGCCTGCACCCGGTCAGCCGCACCATCGAACGCATCGAGGCCATCTTCGCCAGCATGGGTTTCGACGTCGCCGAAGGCCCCGAGATCGAGACCGACTGGATGAGCTTCACGGCACTGAACAACCCCGAGAACCACCCGGCGCGCTCGATGCAGGACACCTTCTACGTCGACGTCAAGGACGCCGGCGGCCGCTGGTTGTGCCTACGCCCGCACACGAGCCCGATGCAGGTGCGCTATGCCCAGGCGCACGCGGCGCGCCACGCCCAGGACGTTGCGGCTGGCAAGCCGATGGCAGAGATCCGCGTCATCGCGCCGGGCCGCGTCTACCGCGTCGACAGCGACGCCACGCACTCGCCGATGTTCCACCAGGTCGAAGGTCTCTGGCTCGGTGCGAACGTCAGCTTCAAGGACCTGAAGGTGGTGTTCGCCGACTTCGTGCGCCAGTACTTCGAGACCGACGACTTCGACGTGCGTTTTCGGCCCAGCTTCTTCCCGTTCACCGAGCCCAGCGCCGAGATCGACATCCGATTCGGCAGCGGGCCGCTGGCGGGCCGGTGGCTGGAAGTGGCCGGTTCGGGCCAGGTGCACCCGAACGTGGTGCGCAACTACGGCCTCGACCCCGAGACGAACATCGGCTTCGCCTTCGGCATCGGCGCCGACCGCTTTGCGATGCTGCGCTACGGCGTCGATGACCTGCGCCTGATGTTCGACGGCGACCTGCGCTTCCTGTCGCAGTTCCGCTGAGCGCCGCGCCCCGATACCGCATACAACGAGCACGAGATGCAATTCCCCGAATCCTGGCTGCGCGAGTTCTGCGACCCGCCGCTGAGCACCCAGCAACTGGCCGACCTGCTGACCATGTCCGGCATGGAAGTGGAAGAGCTGCGCCCGGTGGCGCCGCCCTTCAGCGGCATCGTGGTCGCACAGATCCTCACTGCCGAGCAACACCCGCAGGCCGACCGCCTGCGTGTCTGCACGGTCGACGCCGGCGAGCACTCCAAGGACGGCCCGCTGCAGATCGTCTGCGGCGCGCCCAACGCGCGTGTCGGCATCAAGGTGCCGCTGGCCACCGTCGGCGCCGAGCTGCCACCGGGCGAGGACGGCAAGACCTTCAAGATCGGGGTCGGCAAGCTGCGCGGTGTCGAAAGCCGCGGCATGCTGTGCTCGGCGCGTGAATTGAAGATCGCCGACGACCACGGTGGCCTGCTCGAGCTGGCCGACGACGCGCCAGTCGGTGCCGACATCCGCAGCTGGTTGAAGCTCGACGACAGCGTCTTCACGCTCAAGCTCACGCCCAACCTGGCGCATGGGCTGAGTGTGTTCGGCATCGCGCGTGAAGTCGCGGCGCTCACCGGCGCGCCGCTGCGCACGCCGGCGATCTCGCCAGTGACGCCCACACACGACCAGCGTCTGCCGGTCGAGGTGCAGGCCAGCGACCTCTGCGGCCGCTTCTCTGGCCGTGTCGTGCGCGGCGTGAACACGAAGGCGAAGACGCCCGCGTGGATGGTCGACCGCCTCGCGCGGTGCGGCCAGCGCAGCGTCACGGCGCTGGTCGACATCTCGAACTACGTGATGTTCGAGTACGGCCGGCCCTCGCACATCTTCGACCTCGACAAGATCCACGACAAGCTGGTGGTGCGCTGGGGCCGCCAAGGCGAGACGCTGAAGCTGCTGAACGGCAGCACCATCGAGGTCGACGCGCAGGTCGGCGTCATCGCCGACGCGCAAGGCGAAAAGCAAACCGTGGAGTCGCTCGCCGGCATCATGGGCGGCGACGCCACCGCGGTGTCGGACGACACGCGCAACGTCTACGTCGAAGCCGCCTTCTGGTGGCCCGAGGCGGTGGCCGGGCGTTCGCGCCGCTACAACTTCAGCACCGACGCCGGCCACCGCTTCGAACGTGGTGTCGACCCGGCGCTGACGGTGGCGCATGTCGAGCACATCACGCAGCTCATCATCGACATCTGCGGCGGCCAGGCCGGCCCGATGGACGACCAGGTGCTGGGCCTGCCGCAACGCCCGCCCGTGACGCTGCGTGTGGCGCGCGCTGCGCGTGTGCTCGGCATGCCCGTGAGCCAGGCCGACTGCGTCGACGTGTTCAGGCGCTTGAGCCTGCCGTTCACAGAGGCCGATGGCACGCTGACGGTGACGCCGCCGAGCTGGCGCTTCGACATCGCACTCGAGGAAGACCTGATCGAGGAGGTGGCGCGTGTCATCGGCTTCGACAAGCTGCCCGATACCGCGCCCGTCGCACCTGTCACCGCACGCGTGCGCCGCGAGTCGCTGCGCAGCAGCCACGCGCTGCGCCACGCGCTTGCCGGGCTGGACTACATGGAGACCATCGGCTACAGCTTCGTCGAGGCGCGCTGGGAACAGGAACTGGCGGGCAACGCCGACCCCATCCGCGTGTTGAACCCTATTGCGGCGCCGTTGGCCGTGATGCGCTCCAGCCTCATCGGCAGCCTGGTGCAGGCGCTGCGCCACAACCTGTCGCGCAAGGCCGGGCGTGTGCGCCTGTTCGAGGTCGGCCGCGTCTTCCTGCGCGACGCCACCGTGTCCGACGGCCCGCTCAGCGTCGCCGGCGTGCACCAGCCGCAGCGCGTGGCGGGCCTGGCCTACGGCGCGGCCCTGCCGTTGCAGTGGGCCGCCAAGGAGCAGGGCGTCGACTTCTACGACCTCAAGGGCGACGTCGAGGCGCTGCTCGCGCCGCGCAAGCCCGTCTTCGCGCCGGCCACCCACCCGGCGATGCACCCGGGCCGTTGCGCCAGCGTCGCGCTGGGCGGCCGTGTCATCGGCCATGTCGGCGAACTGCACCCGAAGTGGCGGCAAGGCTACGAACTGCCGCTGGCGCCGGTGCTGTTCGAAGTCGAGCTCGACGCCGTGCTCGACCGGCCCTTGCCCGAGTTCGTGCCCGTGTCGCGCCAGCAGCCCGTGCAGCGCGACCTGGCGCTCGTGCTGGGCGAGAACGTCGCGCACGACGCGCTGATGGCGCGCCTGCGGGACGATCCGCAGGGCCTGGTGCGCAGCGCCACGCTGTTCGACATCTACAAGCCCACCGCCCCTGTGGCCGGCCTGCAGCTTGGCGAACGCAGCCTGGCCGTGCGGCTGGAACTGCGCGACGACAGTGCCACCCTCACCGACGAACGAATCGACGCGGCCCTGGCCGCCGCCGTGGCGCGCGCCGCCCAGACATTCGGTGCGCGACTGCGTGCCTGAGAGGACATCCCATGGCCCCCGACGACATCCCCGCGCGCGAGTCCGCCGTCCTCTCTTCGCTGGAGACACCGACGCTGACCAAGGCCGAGTTGGCCGAACTCCTGTTCGACCGCCTGGGCCTGAACAAGCGCGAGAGCAAGGACATGGTCGAAGCCTTCTTCGAGATCGTGCACGGCACGCTGGTGCAGGGCCAGGACGTCAAGCTCTCGGGCTTCGGCAACTTCAACATCCGGCGCAAGGCCCCGCGCCCGGGCCGCAACCCGCGTACCGGCGAATCGATCCCAATCAAGGCGCGCAACGTCGTCACCTTCCACGCCAGCCACAAGCTGAAGTCCGTCGTGCAAGGCGACACCCCGGCCGAAGGAGACTTCGAGTAGAGTCGAGTTTTGCTAGGCGATCCCATTGATTTCAATGGAGAAATCTCTCCCCACCATACCAGCCAAGCGTTACTTCACCATCGGTGAGGTGAGCGAGTTGTGCGGGGTGAAGCCGTATGTGCTGCGTTATTGGGAACAGGAATTCACGCAGCTGAAACCGATGAAGCGTCGCGGCAACCGGCGTTATTACCAGCACCATGAGGTGCTGCTCATCCGCCGCATCCGCGACCTGCTGTATGACCAGGGTTTCACCATCAGCGGCGCACGCAACCGGCTGTCGGATGCGCTGCCGCCGGCCCCGGCCGCGGTGTTCGACGATGATGAAGAGGCTGTCGACGCGCCGATGTTGGCGCCGCCGCACAACGGTGCTGCCGCACCTGCTGAACCGCTTGCCCTCGAGGCCGGTCACCTGCGCGATGAACTGTTGTCGATACGCGAACTGCTTTCGGTCTGAGGGTGCTGCGTCTGGCATAATGCAGGGCTCAGTCGGGGCGTAGCGCAGCCTGGTAGCGCACTTGCATGGGGTGCAAGGGGTCGCGAGTTCGAATCCCGCCGCCCCGACCAAGACGAACGAATCAACGGGTCAGTTCTCTCAAGGAACTGACCCGTTTGGCTTTGTGGCAGGGCCGGTATCGAGCCGGTGTTGCAAACCGGAGTGCCCTGCGATGGGGACGCCAGAGTCTTTCGAAGCCGACGTGCGCGCGCACGATGCCCGGCTGGCTGTTGCCGGCCTGGCCGTCTGGGCGGGTTCAGAGCCGACCTTCACCGACCGCGCTGCGCAAACGCCGGCGTGGCTGAACCAGGCCCTGGGCGGCGACAAGGCGCAGCGCGCCCAGTCCCTGCTGGCGAGGCTGCACCGGCTGCTGCCTGGCAGTCTGGTCCTGCGCAGCGTGGGCCGTCTCTATCCCGGCGAGGACAGCCCACGCTGGACCCTGGGCCTGTACCGCCGGCGCGACGGCAGCGCCACCTGGCAGGGGCCGCCCGATCCCGCGCTCGCGCCTTTCGCCGGCGCGCCTCTGAACGATCTGCAGGGCTGGGCCGAGACGCTGGCAGCCGAGTTGTGCGCCCGCGGCTTCGATGCTGCCGTGGCACCCGCAGACGCCGAAGCTCGGCCGCCGGCACCGCGCGACCAGGCGGCTGCGCACGGCACGACCTTGCGCGTCAATGTGGCGTTGCCGGGCGAAGCGCCGGGCGCCGCGACGGCCGACGCACCGCCATTCACCCCGGGCGTCTTCGAGCTCGATCTGCCCGTCGTGGACGGACAGTCGGTGCCGCGCATCGTGCTGCCGAAGTTCGACTCCGTGCCCCTGTTCCTGACCGCCCTGGCCGGTGTCGAGGGCGCTGCGCTGGCCTGCCAGCTGCCGGCCCTGATCATCGCCGGTGGCGTACCGCCGGTCGACGCCACGGTGGAACTGACGTCGGTCGCACCCGACCCGGCGGTCATCGAGATCAGCACCGCACCGAGCGCAAGCGCCGAGGAGTTCCTGCGCCGCAGCCGTGAGATCTATGCCGCGGCAGCCGACGAAGGCCTGTCGCCCTACCGGCTCTACTTCAATGGCGCGGTTGCAGATTCCGGTGGCGGCGGCCAGATCACGCTGGGTGGTCCGTCGCCGCAGGCCAGCCCCTTCCTGTTGCATCCGTTGCTGCTGCCGCGCCTGGTTTGCTTCTGCAACCGGCATCCTTCGCTGTCCTACCTGTTCTCGCACGACCACGTGGGTGGCAGCGGGCAGTCTGCGCGCGCCGACGAGCGCGGCAGCGATGCCCTCGACGAACTGCAGCTCGCACTGAGCCTGCTGGAACGCGAAGCTGCGCCGTCGCCGCAACGGCTGTGGCAGGCCCTGGCGCCCTTTCTGTGCGATGCCACGGGCAACAGCCACCGGGCCGAGATCAACATCGAGAAGTTGTGGAGCCCCTTCCTCGGCGAACGGGGTCGCTCGGGCCTGGTCGAGTTCCGTGCCCTGCGCATGCAGCACACGCCCGAGCGTGCCACCGCGCTGGCCTGCCTGCTGCGCGCGGTGGCCGCCATGCTGGTGACCGCAGGCGAGCGGCTGGCCCTCGTCGACTGGGGCCGTGAACTGCACGACCGCCACGCGCTGCCCTTCTACCTGGAGCAGGACCTGCACCAGGTACTGCAGGCACTGGACGCGGCAGGGGTGGGCCTGGGGCCGGCCATCGAGGCCGAGCTGCTGCGCGACGAGTTCCGCATCCTCGCCCGGGCCGCGCTGCCCGGTTGCACGCTCGAAGTGCGGCGCGCGCTCGAGTTCTGGCCGCTGCTCGGTGACGCCGCCAGCCCCGAGCAGGGTGGCGCTTCGCGTCTCGTCGACGCGAGCACGACACGCGTCGAGTTGCGGCTGCGGCCCGACGGAGCGGGCCCGACCGACGGACGCGGCTGGCAGGTGCTGGCCGCAGGCATCGCGCTGCCGATGCGGCACGAGCGTGACGCCGATGGCGGCCTGCAGGTCTTCGGTCTGCGCTACCGCCGCTTCGTGCCCGAGCGTGGCCTGCACCCCGGCCTGACCGCGCAGGACCCGGTGCGCTTGAGCTTGCGCCACAGCGACCGCGCCGAAGAGTACCGCGTGGCCCTGCACGAGTGGCATCCGGGCGGTGGCGCCTACGCTGGCCTGCCTGCAGACTTGGCCGAGGCCGGCAAGCGCCGCGCCGAACGCCTGGTGGTGGCGCGCGCAGAGCGCGCCCCGGCCGTGCCGGAGTTGCCGGTTCCTCCGCCGGGCCTCAGCGCCTACAGCCTCGACTTGCGCTGCCTGGCCTGACCACGACGCCGGCCGGGCGAAGGCGAAGGACGCTCAGGTCTCCTGTGCCCAGGGCGGCGGCTGCGTCAGGTCGGCGTCGAGGTTCATCAGCACGCTCGCAAGCTCGAGCTTGCGCCACAAAGGCGCGGGCATGCGCCTGATGGCTTCTGGCGTGCGGGCGTGCGCAATCCATGCGCCGATCTCGGCATGCTGGCTCGGGCTCAGCAGCTTGCGGTGCAACATCTCGTCCAGTGTCTGCAAGGCAACCCCTCGTGCAATGTCCGGACCAGCCCTGCGGCGCCGCGGGACGACCCGCGGCCCGGCACCGCCACGCTCACTTCTTATCGGTGGGCGCCGACTTGGCCTCGGGCGCTCTTGGCGCGTCGCCGAGGATGGTCTTCAGCGGGCACATGGTGACGGCGGGGCACTTGGCGCAGCTGGCAACGATGGCGATCGGGCACAGTGTCATGGTGCTTCCTGTCGGGAGATCGGGTAACTCGAGCATACGTCGTCACCCCGCCGGCTTGGTATCCGGGCATTTCGCTACGATGCCGTCATATCCTCGGCGGTCCGACCGCATCCAGGAGTCTTCAGCCATGTCCCCGCACCGACCCGCCGCAAGGCCACAGCAGGCTGCAGCCGCAGCGCCGCCCGTCCCGATGAACCGCCGCCTGGCCTTGTGCGCTGCCGGCGGCTCGGTGCTGGCGCTCTTGGCGGCGTGCTCCAAGGGCGTCGACAACGCCACGGCGCCGGGCGCTGCCGCGCCGCCGTCCTCGGCCGACACGGCGCGCCTGGCTTTCGAGGCGGCCGCGCAGGGCACGGGCTTCGTCGTCGGCCAGGCCATGGCCGCGCGCGAGGTGCGCGTCTTCTTCGACCCGCAGTGCCCGCATTGCGCCACGCTGTGGGCGGCCAGCCGGCCCCTGCACGACCGCATCCGCATGGTGTGGATGCCGGTGGCCTTCATCGGGCCGACCTCGGGGCCGCAGGGCGCGCTGCTGCTGGCGTCTGCCGACGCTGCGGGCGCGATGGACCAGCACGAGAGCCTGCTCGCCGCGGGCAAGGGGGGCCTGGCCGTGCCCGGTCCGGCGGACGACGGTCTGCTGGCCAAGATCAAGGCCAACACCGAGATCTGGCGCGCATTGAAGGCCGAGAGCGTGCCCTACATGGTCTACCGGGTCGCTGCCACGGGGCCTTATGGTGTGCAACCCGGCGGCCTGCCGACGGAACAGCTGGCGCAGATGCTGCAGCTCTGAGGGCTCGCCGCCAACGCAGCGCTCCATGAAGAAAGGGCAGGGCGCCTTCGCGTCCTGCCCTCTTGACGTGATGCGGCGCGTGCCAGCCGCTGCGGTGTGCTGGCTTATTGCGACGCGGCCGAGGCTGGCGCGGGGGCCGCTTCGAGCACCGGGGCCACCGCGGGCGCCGTCACCGCCGCGGGTGCCGACACCGCAACCGGCGCGGCATGCGTGGCCGGCTTGGTGCTGGCCGAAATCGGCAGCAGCGGCACGATCAGCAGCGCCACGATGTTGATGATCTTGATCAGCGGGTTGACGGCCGGGCCGGCGGTGTCCTTGTAGGGGTCACCCACGGTGTCGCCGGTGACGGCCGACTTGTGCGCCTCGCCGCCCTTCTTGTGCAGCACGCCGTTGTCGTCGGTGTAGCCTTCCTCGATCAGCTTCTTCGCGTTGTCCCAGGCGCCGCCGCCCGTGCACATGCTGATGGCGACGAACAGGCCCGTGACGATGGTGCCCATCAGCAGCCCGCCCAGCGCGGCCGGGCCGAGCAGCATGCCCACGGCGATGGGTGCGACCACCGGCAGCAGGCTCGGGACGATCATCTCCTTGATGGCGGCCGTGGTCAGCATGTCGACCGCGGCGCTGTAGTCGGGCTTGCGCTTGTTGGCCATGATCTGGCCGTCGGCGAACTGCTTGCGCACTTCGACCACCACGGCACCGGCGGCGCGGCCCACGGCTTCCATCGCCATGGCGCCGAAGAGGTAGGGGATGAGGCCACCGATGAAGAGGCCGACGATGACCTTGTGGTCGCTCAGGTCGAACGCCAGGTTCATGCCGCGCGCCTCCAGCGCGTGCGTGTAGTCGGCGAACAGCACCAGCGCGGCCAGGCCTGCAGAGCCGATGGCGTAGCCCTTGGTCACCGCCTTGGTGGTGTTGCCCACGGCGTCCAGCGGGTCGGTGATGTCGCGCACGCTGCTGGGCAGCTCGGCCATCTCTGCGATGCCGCCGGCGTTGTCGGTGATGGGGCCGTAGGCGTCCAGCGCGACGACGATGCCGGCCATGCTCAGCATCGACGTGGCGGCCACGGCGATGCCGTACAGGCCGCCCAGCGCGTAGGCGGCGTAGATGGCGGCGCAGATCAGCAGCACCGGCCAGGCGGTGGACTTCATGCTCACACCCAGCCCGGCGATGATGTTGGTGCCGTGGCCCGTGGTCGACGCCTGCGCGATGTGCTTGACCGGGCTGTACTGGGTGCCGGTGTAGAACTCGGTGATCCAGACCAGCGCCGCGGTCAGCGCCAGGCCCACGAAACATGCGCCCCACAACGCTAAGGCGCTGGTGGTCTTGCCATCGGCCAGCGTCACCGGTTCGGGGAAGACCGCGTTGGTGACGAAGTAGAAGGCGATCAGGCTCAGCACGCCCGCCACCGCTAGGCCGCGGTACAGCGCCGGCATCACGTTGATCATGCCCGGGCTGGCCTTGACGAACGAGCAGCCGATGATCGACGCGATGATCGACACCGCACCCAGCACCAGCGGGTAGATCACGCCGGCCATCGGCGCGCTCGTCAGCATGATGGCGCCCAGCGTCATGGTGGCGATCAGCGTCACCGCGTAGGTCTCGAACAGGTCGGCGGCCATGCCGGCGCAGTCGCCGACGTTGTCGCCCACGTTGTCGGCGATCACCGCCGGGTTGCGCGG